>JBKJPO010000471.1:0-6295 GCA_046595095.1 Chitinophagaceae bacterium | reverse complement strand
TTGCCTCTGATGGCATCGCATCTTTTTGATCACCTGGCTTTAGCCTTAGTTCACGCACAAGGTTGAAAATATCTGTCATTTCCTTCTTCTCAGATTTGAGCATTTCTTCGGTTATCTTCTTGAGCTTTTCATCTTTTCCATTTCGTAATTGCAGACTAATCATGTCCACTGCTGCCAGATGTTGTATACTCATCATCTTTACCAAATCCATCTCGTATCTACCCGTAACCGGAAGCTCCTCAATCTCAACAGCCATTTTGTTTATGATGCGGGCAAGTTGATCATTTCCAGTAAATTTTATAGCAACTACTTCTATTGGTGAATCTCCCGGGATTTCTTTGGTGATAGTTGGGTCAGTAGCTACGATCCCCGCGGTTATTTCTTTGCGGTTGCAGGAAGAAAGAGTATAGAAAAGCAATAATCCTACTATGATTAAAGCAAAAAGATAACGGCTATAAAATGTTTTCATGTCTTGTCTTTTTCATTAGGCAGTACGAAGCGTTTTCGTACGAAGTAATCATGTTAATTCTTCATTAGTTGCTTTAGCAAATGCGATGCCTTTTAATCCTCCTGATTATTTTTCAATAAACTTTTTGTCAATACCTATTGAAACACTGATAAAAATTAATAGCACCATAACTTTTGCCGCAAAACTGCTCAGGCTAAATGGCCCTGAGATATGAGGAAAAGATTACCCAATGTTATGAAGGATCAGAAGTTCTATTTATATTGATAATACAACAATCATCAAAATAAATAACTGCACTAAGAAGAAGTTATGATTACTTATTGCAATTTTATCCATCACATTTTTTGAGGCTAATGCAAAGGAAGAAGTTCCTGGTTGCAAAGACCATGTCTTTTTTACCCGCCTTCCCAATTACGTTATAACCGACTGCAGCGAAAATTTCAATTTAGCAGATTTTCCTACCGGTCAGAATAAAGCGGAATCCATTGAAGGAACTTTTACCAAAATTAGCTACTCGTTTAAAATGGAATCCGGAGCTAAAATTCCCAGCCAGTTACAAGTTGTGAGAAATTATGAAAATGCTATCCTCAAAAACCGGAGGATGGAAATCGTTAAAAAGTTATGAATTATGAGTTATGAGTTAAAGAATTGCACAACTCATAACTCATAATTCATAACTCATAACTATTACCATAGCTTTGCTCTATGGAAAAAATAAACAAAATCGCTTTACTGGTAGATGGTGATAATGCCCAGCCAAAATTGCTGAATCTAGTATTGGAAGAAGCATCAAAATATGGGAAAGTTACTATACGCAGGGTATATGGAGATTGGACCACGCAACACATGAATTCCTGGAAAGGCATGCTTAATGAAATGGCGTTTAACCCTATCCAGAAATTTTCTTACACTACCGGCAAAAACTCTACAGACAGCGCGTTGATCATTGATGCTATGGATATTTTACACGACAGCCTCGTAGATGGATTCTGCATAGTTTCCAGCGACAGTGATTACACCGGCCTCGCAAAGCGTATACGCGAAGACGGTATTTTTGTTATGGGTATCGGTGAACAAAAAACACCGAACGCATTTGTTAAGTCCTGCGAAATATTTACTTATGTCGAAAATTTATTGCCTAAAGAAGAAAAACCGGTAAAGAAGGTAGTGCATAAAAAAGAGAAGGAATCAAAGCCCGGTGTGGATATGAAAATAATAAATAAGGCATTTGATCTTAGCGCAAATGAGAGTGACGAGATCTATATTTCTTCAATCGGCCTCAATCTCCGCAAACTTGATCCAAGCTTTGACGTAAGATCATTTGGTTTTAAAACACTAACCCAGATGTTTTCGAAACTTGATGAATTTGATGTAGTGGATAATGTGATAAATGGGTTAAATCATCCATTATTGAGACGAAGATGATCTAATTGCTCAACCTCCCCCTTGACTCCTTCGATGCCGTTCGGCATTAAAATTGATTCCTGCACAATATTGACATTTTGCATCATCCTATTATGAAAATATGGATTGGGTTTTTATTTTATGTTCTGGAAGACTTGGAAACAAGTTGAATGCCTTAACATATAATAAAATGTCTGTGTTTGTTTTGATGGAAGCTAATTCGAGGGTGTTTATGAGATCAATAAGATTATGGTTTTATTCAGTTTCATAGAATTGGTATATGCTTTTTTTTAATACCGCTGTAATGCATACAACTCTATAGCCATCTTGACAATATTTGAACTGATGAGCCGAGCAGCATTAAATGTTGACTATCATCTCCTAAAAAGTAGGCTCTTGATCTTAGTTTAACAGCCGTAACTTGTAGGGTAGTTATCCAATGCATAATGTTCATACCTCATAATATTAAATTGGTTAAAAAGTAATGAAAGTGTTCCAAAGAAAAGATAGTAAAAATGATTTCTTTGAATTACTTCCACAGGCAATTGCAAGGTTAAAGAAAAATATAATAGATCCTTTTTTTGGAGAAAACAATAATGGAAAATATGCCGATGAACGACCTCCGCTGCGGTCAGAAATATTTACTAAAGACAAGTTGGAACAGCATGCCGTCGCACTCGCTAAAAGGCATGTCCTGGTTTATGAACAAGCCTCTGAGCAACTACTAAAACGCCTGGCCGAAAATGAGAATATTTTACTGGAGGTATATTCCATATTGTCTGAGACTTTAAAACAAAATAACCGGATTGCTCCGGCGGCAGAATGGCTCCTCGATAATTTTTATTTAATTGAAGAACAGATTTATACCGGCAAAAAACATTTGCCAAAGGGTTATAGCAAAGCCTTACCAAGATTGCTAAAAGGAGAATCAGCAGATTTACCTCGTGTTTATGACATGGCTGTCGAAATCATTTCACATACTGATGGCCACGTTAATTTAACCAGTCTTACAGGTTTTGTAAATGCGTATCAAACTTTTAGTTATTTACAACTTGGTGAATTATGGGCCATCCCAATAATGCTCAGGCTGGCACTCATAGAAAATTTAAGAAGGCTATCCATCCTGATAGCTGAAGAAATCACAAATAAATCTTTGGCCAACCAGTGGGCGGATGAAATGATTGAGATTGCTGATAAAGATCCAAAAAATCTTGTATTGGTAATAGCAGATATGGCAAGATCCGATCCACCGATGGTGAGCACATTCGTTGCTGAACTTACGCGGAGGTTACAAGAAAAAGGAAATTCACTTTCACTCCCACTCAACTGGATAGAACAGCGTCTTTCTGAGATGGGCTTAACAAGCAATGAACTTATTCAGCAAGATAACCGCAACCAGGCAGCTACTCAAGTCTCCATAAGTAACAGTATCAGCAGTCTTCGATTTTTAAGTACCACCAACTGGAGAGATTTTGTAGAGGATACAAGTATAGTGGAAGCCACTCTCCGCAAAGATATCAATAGTATCTATGGTAAAATGGATTTTCATACGCGTGATAATTACAGGCATGCTGTTGAAAAAATTGCGATGTTCAGTGCTTTATCTGAACAGGCCGTCGCCGAAATGGTTGTTCAAAAAGCAAAAGAAAATTATGCTGTAAATAATGATCCAAGATTATCTCATGTTGGCTATTATCTTACCGGTAAAGGCAAGATAACTACTGCAAAAGCAGCCAATGCAACAACCACAGCTTTTGAAAAATGCAGGAGAGTAACAAATAAAAATCCTTTGCTCATTTACCTGGGGAGTATATGTATACTCAGTTTTGGTATTTGCTGGTTATTGATTGTACAAGCTTCAACAGAAATGCTAAAGACGGGGATCCTGCTATCAGTGTGCATCGTGGCATTGATGGCAACCACGCGCCTGGCTGTTTCAATTGTGAATTGGGTGAGTACTATTCTTGCCAGGCCATGCCGTTTACCGCGAATGGATTATTCAAAAGGCATCCCGTATGAATCGAGGTCAATGGTTGTGATACCGACATTGATCAATAGTATTTCTTCCATCGATCAACTTGTAGAAGGACTGGAAGTTCGGTTTCTTGCTAATAGGAACGTGAATCTTTATTTTGCCTTACTTACTGATTTCAAAGATGCAGCCACAGAACATTTGCCCGAAGATGCAACACTACTGCAAGCTTTAAAAAACAGGATCATTGAATTAAATAAAAAATATCAGGCCACATCCAATGATGCTTTTTTTTTATTCCATCGCCCGCGCACATGGAACATAAATGATAAAATATGGATGGGATATGAGAGAAAGCGTGGCAAATTGGGGGAATTAAATGCCTTATTGCGTGGTAAAGGAAGCGACTATTTTTCGGAGGTTGTTGGCGACAGTTCCATTTTCAGAAGTATAAAATATATTATAACTCTTGATACTGATACGCAACTGCCGCGCGACACTGCCTGGATGATGATCGGAACAATGGCACATCCATTAAATCATCCAATTTATAATGAAAAGAAAAAACGGGTCACTGAAGGATATAGTATACTTCAACCAAGAGTATCAAATAGTCTACCCCCCGCCGATAGTTCATTTTATGCACGCTTACACAGTAATGATTCAGGGACAGACCCATACACTAAAGCAACTTCGGATGTATACCAGGATCTGTTCCTGGAAGGATCTTTTATTGGAAAAGGAATTTATGATCTGGATGCTTTTGAAATAGCATTAAAAGACAGGTTTCCGGATAACCGGATTTTAAGCCATGACTTGCTTGAAGGTTGTTATTCCAGGTCGGGCTTAATTACAGATGTTCAGCTTTATGAAGAATATCCTTTACGATATGATACGGATATGCAGCGCCGGCACCGATGGATCAGGGGTGATTGGCAGATTGCAAGATGGGTATTACCTTTTGTTCCCGGGCAAAATAAGAAGCTGCAAAAAAACCCTCTCACTCTATTTTCGAAATGGAAAATTTTCGACAACTTAAGACGGAGCCTGGTACCATTATGCTTGTTGTTATTATTATTATTCGGATGGACAATATCATCAATCGCATGGTTTTGGACACTTGCCGTAACGGTTATTATTGTTTTGCCATCCTTTGTCAACTTTTTCTGGGACCTGGTCAGAAAACCCGGGGATGTAATTTTTTTCCAACACTTTGCTTATACAAGCCGCTCTGCCATTAATAATCTTGCGCAGCAATTGCTGGATCTAATCTTTTTGCCGTATGAAGTATTTTCAAATTCAGATGCCATATTACGAACACTCTGGAGAATGTTTATCTCACACAAAAATTTGCTTCAATGGAACCCTTATAACGCCAGTAAGCAAAGACATAACAGTATTTCAAAGTCATACACTACTATGTGGGTTGAGCCGGTTTTTGCAATCCTGCTTTATATTTATTTAACCATTTACAATCCCGGTATTGTTCTCATTGCAATACCATTTCTCACTGTCTGGATGATGGCACCCCTGATCGCCTTTGCAGTAAGCAGGCCGGTGACTGCTCATAAAATGTCTATATCACAAGATCAAACTATTTATCTGCGAATGTTGGCCCGAAAAATATGGGGGTTTTTTGAAAAATTTGTTACAGCTGAAAATAATTGGTTACCACCGGATAACTACCAGGAAGAACCCGTTGAAAGAATTGCACACCGTACCTCTCCAACCAATATTGGCTTATCCTTACTATCAAATCTTACTGCACATGATTTCGGCTATATAACTACTCTTCAATTCATAGAGCGTACAAGCAACACGATCAATACCATGCAGCGCATGGAACGTTACAGGGGGCATTTGTATAACTGGTATGATACCATTTCTTTGACTCCATTATTCCCAAAATATGTCTCTACGGTGGATAGCGGAAATATGGCCGGGCATCTTATTACTTTGAAACAAGGACTGATGTCAATTCCTGAGAATAAAATAGTACCTCAAAGTTTTTTCAAAGGATTATCTGATGCAATTAGAATTTTGGAAGAATATACTGACTCTAATGAACTACTCGTAAAATTCAGAATAGACCTGGAAGAAAATTACCAGGATAAAATCTCAACACTTGCTGAAATAAAAATTTATATAGATCAACTCGAATCGGGCTTTATAAAAATTTTACTTGAACTGGACCTGGTTCCCGATGAGCAAGATGACCTTTGGGCGCATAAAGTATTACAGCAATTCTCTGAACAAAAAAAGCATATCAATTCCCTGGTTCCCTGGTTATTGTTTTCAAAAGTTCCTCAAAAATTTGAATCTCTTATTCCCGAATTACCTTCTGTTCCAACATTAAGACAAATTGCATTAATTGAACAGATTTTGTTACAAAAAATTATCAGTTATCATTCGACTGAAAATACCGATGACGAAAATGATTGGCTCACAAG
>JBKJPO010000330.1:0-3141 GCA_046595095.1 Chitinophagaceae bacterium | reverse complement strand
CCTCTTGAACCTCTTAAACCTCTTAAACCTCTTAAACCTCTTAAACGTTTTAAAATGATTTCCTATAATCCCAAAGATTGGGTAACATTTATCTTCCGTTTCCACAAATCTGATACTTTAAGGAAATTATTCCCGTTAATCATTTTCATTTCTCTTTATTCAGCCGGCGTAGCCTGGCTCGAAATAAATTACTGGAAGTTGCCAGATGATCACCCGGTAAGGAACATAACGATCATGCATAGCCTCCTGGGTTTTGTGATCTCTTTACTGCTTGTTTTCAGAACCAATACCGCATACGACAGATGGTGGGAAGGAAGAAAGCAATGGGGTGCACTGTTGAACAGCAGCCGTAACCTCGCGATTAAACTTAGCACGATGTTACGGATTGAAGATGATGAGAACCGCAAATTTTTCCATGACGTGATCCCCAAATATGCTTTCGCATTACAAAAACATCTTTGCGAAGAATCTACAAGGCTGGAACTTGATGAGAAGCTTCACCCGGAATTTGAAGGGGTAAATCATAAAAAACATTTGCCTAACCAGCTGGCATGCGCGCTATATACTCGTGCAAATAAATTATTTGAATCCGGGAAAATTTCCGGTGAACAACTCATCGTTTTAAATCGTGACCTGGAGAACTTTACAAATATCTGTGGAGCCTGTGAAAGGATAAAAAATACGCCCATCCCCTATTCGTATAGCGCTTTCATCAGGAAATTCATTTTCTTCTTCGTATTGACTTTGCCGTTTGGTTATGCATTCCTCCTCGGCGGATACCTGGTGATACCCGTTGTAGCATTTGTATTTTATGTATTAGCAAGCCTTGAACTGGTTGCTGAAGAAATCGAAGATCCATTTGGGAAAGATGTTAACGACCTGCCTCTCCTGCGTATCTCGGAGAATATTGAAAGGTCTGTTCATGAGCTTATTTGATTTAGTATGCAGTGGCAGTGGTAGTAGCAGTAGGCAGTTGCAGTGGGCAGTTGCCAGCAACGGGAAACATTCATTTCTTTACACTAAACCATAACTCATGTGGTTCTTCACGATCGCCATTATAATTTATCGTTAACTCTTCGTCCTTATCAATTTTCCTTATGGATTTGATGGTAATCATTTCAGTCTCATAATCCATGTGGTATTCACAATTATTTTCATACGAATGATTATACATTGCAATATAACCTAGTGCCATAGCGCATTTAATTTTCCTTTCTCCCCATTCAAAAATATAATCGTGCAAAAGTGTTTTATCAATATGTTCACGATCTTTCGTTGATAATACGATTACCGGCGATACCTCAATTATAGAATTTGCAGGTATTCGCCTTTTAGCAAATACTGCTCTTCCTTTATTCTTAGTTTTTTTTAGATATAAAATCTCTTTCATCATTGGTTTAGCAATGTAACCGTTTTATTAAATTAATTTGCATGAATAAATTAGAAAAGATACACATTTCTGTATGCCAGTAGAAGATATTGAAATAACATTATCCCGTCAGTTTGAAGAAGCAATAACAGAAGGCGACAAACTAAAAGTCAGGGAATTTCTCAACAAACAACAGATAAGTGACCTGGCAGAACTTCTTTATGAAAATGAAGAATACGAAAGCCAGATTATCTCCAGCCTTTCTATTCATCGGGCCGCCTCTCTGTTTAAGATCCTTGAACATCCAACACAAAAACGCATCATTGCGAATCTCTCTCCATTCAAGATTGCTGAGCTGCTCAATGAATTACCAGCAGATGACCGTACTTCCTTTTTCGAAGAACTTTCTAATGAAGTGGTGCGTGAACTTATAAAAACACTCGATCCGGAAGAAAGAAGGATAACGTTATCTCTTCTTGGTTACCCTGAAAACAGTGTAGGCCGGTTAATGACACCGGATTATGTCTACGTACATGAATACAATACTGTAGCTGAAGTTCTTGATATTATCCGCAGAGTGGGTAAGAACAGTGAGACAATCGATGTGATCTACGTTATCAATGATAAAGGGGAGTTGCTTGATGATATCCGCATCAGGGAATTCATACTAAACCCGCCTGAAAAGCAAGTCAATGAGTTGATGGATGGACGGGTAATCTCCCTAAAAGTGGATGATGACCAGGAAATAGCCAATGAAATTTTCAAGATGAATAATCGTGTAGCGCTGCCAGTAACTGATGATCAGAATATATTGCTTGGAATTATTACCATTGATGATGTGCTATGGATCGCCAATGAAGAATTCAGCGAAGATATTCAGAAGATCGGTGGTACAGAGGCATTGGATGAGCCATATCTTGAGATGCCCATTTTTAAATTATTCAAGAAAAGAGTAACCTGGATGGTTGTCCTTTTTCTTGGTGAGATGCTTACGGCAACTGCAATGGGTTATTTCGAAGATGAAATTGCTAAAGCAGTTGTGCTGGCTCTCTTTATCCCATTGATCATCTCAAGCGGGGGCAATAGCGGATCCCAGGCATCCACATTAATAATCCAGGCGATGGCAGTTGGCGAACTGAGCATCAGAGACTGGTGGCTTGTGCTTAGAAGAGAAATCATCTCAGGATTATTATTGGGTGGAGTACTTGGCATGATTGGTTTTCTCCGTGTTGTGCTATGGTCACAAATTTTCCCCCAGGTATATGGAGCCGAATATGTAAGTATCGGCTTAACTGTTGGTGTATCCTTATTGGGCGTGGTGTTATGGGGCACCCTAAGCGGATCAATGCTTCCCATTATATTAAAAAAATTAGGTGCGGATCCCGCAGTCAGCTCAGCGCCATTTGTAGCTACCCTGGTGGACGTTACCGGCCTGATCATTTATTTCAGTGTGGCCTATATGTTTTTAAGAGGCACCCTTCTTTAATTGTCTTTTTAAAAAATTTATCACCCCCTTTCTTTTCCTGTAAATTCCGAAGACCTATTAATCCTAATAATTTTTAATAATTTCGCCCAACTTTTAATGCGCTAATTTATATACTAATTTATGTGTGGAATAGTTGGATACATTGGACCCAGGGAAGCTTACCCAATCATTATGACCGGTTTAAAAAGACAGGAATACCGTGGATACGATAGTACCGGGATTGCATTTATAAATGAGGGTTTGCATATTTACAAGAAAAAAGGCAAAGTCGCGGAACTTGAATCCA
>JBKJPO010000159.1:0-3896 GCA_046595095.1 Chitinophagaceae bacterium | reverse complement strand
TGAGTAGAATTGGGACAAAGCGTCCCCCATTTTTTTATTTAAATCAACCAAATTTTAAACGTAATATTTATTTATTAATTGGAAAATAAACAGGTTTCTAAAATGGCGCATCCTATTTTATTGGCATTATTTTATAATTGAAAAACAATAGCTTGTAAGAATAAAATATTTATTGTTGCATCAATTAAAATGGATGAGTTTAATTTTTTTATTGCAGCGTTTTAGCAACCGCACTGCTTAAGCCTTCCTGTAAAAAGCTATTTGTTTCACCTCTCAGTCGAACAGCAACTATCCCTTTACAAACAGCTCCCATCCAGGGTTTGTGGATAGGAACTTATTGTTTTGTAATTTACAAAAACTAAAAACCTCCAGAAAACCATAAACCAGGAACCAGAAAGAAGTGACCACTAACGGAAGACAAGAAACGAGTAACCACAGACCACAGACCACAAACCACAAACTACTTATGAATCTCACTCGTAAAATGAAATTCAATCTCCGGGTTATTCCTTCTCTCGGTATCAAGAAACCATTCGCTCTGTGCTAAGTAAACGATATGACCATCTTTATCTTCTGCAATATTGGCTGCTTTGAAACGGATAAAATCTTCCAGCTTTTTCGGATCGGCGCAGGTGAGCCAACAAGCTTTATAAAAAGGTAATGTATTTAGTTGTACTGATGCTCCGTATTCATGGAGCAGCCTGTATTGTATCACTTCAAACTGGAGTTCACCTACGCAACCGATTATCTTTTTATTTCCACCAAACTGGGTAAAAAGCTGGGCAACACCTTCATCCGTGAGTTGCAATACACCTTTCTCCAGTTGTTTCGTTTTCATCGGGTCCTTATTAATTACCTCTTTGAATATTTCGGGTGAAAAGGAAGGGATACCTGTGAAATAAAATTCTTCTCCTTCGGTTAATGTATCGCCTATTTTAAAATTACCCGTATCAAATAATCCAACAACATCACCAGGAAAGGCTTCTTCGACAACTTCTTTATCCCTTGCTAAAAATGAATATGGCGCATTGAACCTAACGTCCTTATCTATACGCACATGGTGGAAATATTTATTCCGTTCAAATTTGCCGCTGCATACACGAAGAAAGGCTATCCTGTCGCGATGCTTCGGATCGAGGTTAGCATGAATCTTGAAAATAAATCCGCTGAACTTCGGCTCTGAAACACTTACCGGTCGGGTGCTCGTTTGCCTGTCACGTGGCGTAGGCGCTATCTGGATAAAAGTATCAAGCAGTTCTTTAACCCCAAAATTATTTACAGCACTACCAAAAAACACAGGTGCAACTTTTCCGGCGAGATACGAATCAGTATCCAGTTCTCCGTGAACAACGTCAATGAGTTCTACATCTTCGCGTAATTTATTTGCATCGCGCTCCCCTACTTTCTGATCAAGAACAGGGCTTTGTAAGTCATCGATCGCCACCACACTATCATCGGCGCCTTTTGTATGGGCAGTAAAAAGTAACAGGCTTTTATCATGAAGATTATATACTCCTTTGAATTCTTTTCCGCTGTTAATAGGCCAGGTCATCGGGTGTAGAGAAATGCTCAATTCTTTTTCAATCTCTTCAAGCAGGTCAAAAGGATTTTTTCCATCGCGATCCATTTTATTTACAAAAACAATTACCGGTGTATCCCTCATCCGGCAAACTTCCATTAAACGGCGGGTTTGTGCCTCTACTCCATTCACACTATCTATCACAAGCACTACACTATCGACAGCCGTTAGTGTACGATAGGTGTCTTCAGCAAAGTCCTTATGGCCCGGTGTATCAAGCAGATTGATCAGCATATTCTTGTACTCAAAACTCATCACTGATGTTGCTACTGATATTCCACGCTGCCTTTCAATTTCCATAAAATCACTGGTAGCATGCTTTTTAATCTTGTTGCTTTTTACTGCGCCTGCAGTTTGAATGGCTCCTCCAAAAAGCAAAAATTTCTCTGTTAAAGTGGTTTTGCCTGCATCCGGGTGACTGATAATAGCAAAGGTTTTACGCCGGTTGATTTCTTTTTCGTATTTCATTTGGGGGGCAAAGGTAATTCATGGAGAGGGATTCGGGTTTAAAAGGTTCAAGAGGTTGAAGAGGTTGAAGAAATATGTACCCTATAAATCCTCATAATATAAAACTAGCTATTTGCTTATTTGATCTGTAACTGTAAACTTCTTGAGTCTGTTGACCTCTTGAACCTCTTGAACCTCTTGGACTTTTTTTACTGGATATGCTTGTAAATGAATTACTCATCGTAATTTTAGATACCGGTAGATCAAACATTGATTTCCCATCAAGCCTTGAATTTCACTTAGATAATAATAATCTGATACTGGAGAGGATCTCTGATACCTAAGACAACTTTCAATGACTACTGAAATAAGTAACCCCAAAAAAGCTAAGCGTTGTTTTGTCGTAATGGGATATGGCATTAAAACCGACTTTGCAACAGGCCGACGCCTTGACCTCAACAAGACCTACAAACTCCTCGTAAAACCTGTTGTGGAAAGCAAGGGCTTAACCTGCATTCGCGGTGATGAGATCCCACATACCGGTTCGATAGACCTTCAGCTATATTGGGAATTACTTGATGCCGATATTGTGATAGCCGATCTCTCCACTGCTAACGTAAATGCCTTCTATGAATTGGGTATCAGGCATGCACTAAGGCAAAGGACTACCATCGTAATCTCAGAAGACCGGCAGGCATATCCTTTCGATCTTAACCACATCAAAATTACCAGCTATGCTCATCTCGGCGGGGCTATCGATTATGAAGAGGTAGAACGCTTCAGGAGTGTGCTTGGTAAAACTATTGATTTTGTGATTGAACAGGATGACCCTGACAGCCCCGTATATACGCACTTACATGAACTGATACCTCCATCAATTCAAAAGAAAGCTGAGAAAGCAATACAGAAACTTGAAGAGGAAATAAAAAAAAGCATCGCTGTCAGCCGGGCCGGTGAAGTAATCGGTGAAGCAACAGAAAGGGAAAAGAATACCCTGGCTATACTGGCCGAGCAGGGCGAAACTGCTTTGAAGAACAGGGATTACATCAGTGCCAAGGCATTCTTTAAAGCTGCTTTGGCAAACACAAATGGTACAGAACCACAGGATCCTGCCTCCAATAATTCCTACCTCATTCACAGGCTTGCGTTAGCTACATATAAAAGTGAATTACCAGACAAGATTTCAGCACTTAAGGAAGCAAACAGGTTATTGACATTACTGGATCTTGATCATACAAATGATCCTGAGACAGTGGCTTTGGCCGGCAAAATTGAAAAACGTTTGTACGAAGCTGAACAGAAAGAACAATGCCTCAGCAATGCCATATTATTTTATGAAAGAGGATATTACCTGTTGCATAACCGTTACCATGGCATCAACCTTGCTTTCCTGTTTAATAAGCGTGTTGATTCATCGATTTATAATACCCGGGAGGATAAGATCGCTGATATGATTTGGGCAAGCCGTACACGGAGGCAGGTATTAAAAATGTGTGAGCAAGATTACAAATTAATTATTCAGCGACAGGAAAGGCCGCAAAATCCCGCGCAGAACCCGGTTGATGATAACATTTCTGCGGATCAAAGGATCGTGGAAACCGAACAGAAATTCTGGATACTGGTAAATAAAGCTGAAGCACATTATGGATTAGGTGAAATGGAGGAATATCAATCCGCCATTCAAAGAGCGAATGAAGTTGAACATGAACCATGGATGATGCGTTCTTTTGATGAGCAGATTGCCGAAATAAAAAGATTGATGGAAAAGCACGGACACCTGCTCAATCCCCCATGGAGTGAATTGATAGACATGGTTTGATTCTATTTATTTATAACTTTATAAAATCCACATGAAGAAAGCTTTGGTGAT
>JBKJPO010000154.1:0-2826 GCA_046595095.1 Chitinophagaceae bacterium | reverse complement strand
CTGCAAATGGTGTAGAAGCGCTTAACTCTAATACAGAAGGAGGTCAGAATACTGCAAGTGGCTACGATGCCCTTAGAGCTAATAACACAGGAAATTTTAATACAGCAATCGGTGCAGAGGCGCTCTCTACAAATACTTCAGGTAGTAATAATACCGCCGTAGGCTATGCGGCAAATGTGATCACCGGCTCATTACAAAACGCTACTGCTCTTGGTTATTTTGCAATCGTAAATGCAAGCAATAAAGTACGCATTGGAAATTCATCGGTAACATCAATCGAAGGCCAGGTTGCATACAGCTTTCCTTCTGATGCAAGATTTAAATACAATATTAAAAACAATGTGCCGGGGCTTGAATTTATAAAAAAGCTTACCCCTGTTACCTATTATTTTGATGAACAAAAATTAGATGCATATAATAAAACAGGAGTTATTGATAACAGCCACGCACACGCTGCTTCATTCACTACCGGAAAACAATTACATACAGGTTTTCTCGCGCAGGATGTTGAAAAAATTGCTAATGAATTGGGCTACAGGTTTGATGGCGTTCATGCCCCTGTTAATGGGAAAGACCATTACAGTATTGCATATACACAATTCATTATGCCATTGGTGAAATCAGTACAGGAACAGCAGTTGCTTATTGATAAATTAATTAAAGAGGTTGATCAAAGTGAATTGGCAGAGACAGTAGAAAAGCAACAGGTTATTATCGGGAATCAAAAAAATGAATTGGGAATTTTGAAAGCCGATCTTGAAGAGTTAAAAAAAATTATTAATAAATTATCAACTAAATAATTAAGCTCAACAGAAGCATTCTTTATTAAATAGTATCCGTAAAACAGGCCAACACGTCATACTAGGAAAACAATCAGTCGGGATTTTAAGTTCCCTCTACTTATTAAACGGTAATTAGCGGGGATTCAAAACCGCAGGATAATTAGCAACAGCCTTTCAATAGAATGGTATTTTATACCATTTCAATTTCATTTATTTTGATGTCGGGTAATAGTATAAATCCCAGGATTCAATATCATTATTCACTTAATGCTCAAAACATCATTAACAATGAAAAAACTCCTTCTACCTGCCCTCTTCCCCATTTTATTTACTACAGTTAATTATGCACAAAGTGTGGGCATTAAAAATGACGCCTCTGCTCCCGATGCAAGCGCCATGCTTGATGTAAAGCATTCCAACAAAGGATTACTTATTCCAAGAGTAGCGCTTACTGGTACCAGTGATGTTGCAACCATTCCGGCACCTGCAGTCTCATTATTGGTTTATAATACAGCTACTGCCGGGGGAGTTACGCCGGGTTATTATTACTGGAATGGCAGTGCATGGGTAATGCTTAGCACGGGTGCAGGCTCTGGCTCACCATCATGGCTACTTACTGGTAATGCAGGCACTGTTGACGGCACAAACTTTATCGGTACTACCGATAATGTGCCTTTCAATATAAGGGTAAATAATTTTAAATCAGGAAGGATAGATCCTATTTGGGGAAATACGTTTTGGGGATACCAGGCTGGAACTTTTTATACAAGCGGGTATAACAATACCGCAACCGGAGCCCGGGCTCTCTACTATACCAACACAGGGACGTGGAATACAGCAACCGGGTATAGTGCTTTGGAAAATAATAAATCTGGATTTCAAAACACAGCAAATGGTTCCCGTTCCCTTTTCACCAATACTGAAGGGATAAATAACACTGCAATTGGATTTGATTGTTTATATTCAAATACAACCGGTGATGCTAATACTGCTATTGGCCGGGACGCACTTAATTCAAATGCAACCGGAAACTCAAACACTGCGGTTGGTTTCTTTTCCCTTGCCACCAATATAACTGGCTACAGTAATGTAGCAGTAGGTGTTCGGGCATTATTTACCAATAAAGTCAGCAACCTTGTTGCCGTTGGGGATTCTGCTTTATTTAAAAATGCAAATGGTCTTGAAAATACGGCTGTAGGTTCAAAGGCGCTTTATTCGAATGCAAACGGATTGGGTAATACAGCTATTGGATACCACGCCTCTTTTTCAAATGACGATGGAATTAATAATACTGCAATCGGAAGATCTGCTTTGGAAAATAATATAGGAGGCGATAATAACGTAGCAACCGGGGTATTTTCACTAAGGATGAATCAAACAGGAAATAACAATACAGCTACCGGGGCTTCCACACTTTTTTCAAATTTAGGCGGAAACAATAATGTTGCTCATGGATCTTCAGCATTAACTAATAATACAACTGGAAGCAGTAACGTAGCCATTGGCATGGGAGCTCTTTTGAACAACTTAACAGGCTACAGTAATGTTGCAGTTGGCGTTCGTGCTTTGTATAATAATACAGTAAATTCTAACATTGTAGCCATTGGTGATTCTGCTTTGTTTTTTAATACAGCTTCCGGTAATACAGCTGTTGGCACAAAAGCACTTTATTTAAATGCAACCGGATTCAGCAATACTGCTACCGGCAACTTTGCACTTAATGCAAATACAGGAAATCTTAACACAGCTAATGGGCAGGCAGCACTTGCTAATAATACCGGAGGCGATGGCAACACAGCTATCGGGTACCAGGCTCTTTTCTCAAATACAATTGGAAACAATAATACTGCATTAGGGGCTCAAGCCAATGTTAGTGTCGGAGCTTTAACTAATGCAACGGCTATAGGTTACCAGGCTTCAGTAAACGGTAGCAACAGAGTACAAATTGGTAATTCATCTGTTACAACGGTTTATTTTGGAGACATTGCTGTAACCGATTTATATGCTGACAACTTTGTTGTTTCTTCTGATAAAAGATTTAAAT
>JBKJPO010000017.1:0-5779 GCA_046595095.1 Chitinophagaceae bacterium | reverse complement strand
TTCACCATTGTTATTAGGTATTACAAAAGCTTCATTGGGTACGCATAGCTGGATTTCAGCTGCTTCGTTCCAGGAAACAACCAAGGTATTGTCTTCTGCGGCCATCCAGGGTAAGACTGACGAGATGATGGGCTTGAAAGAGAACGTTATCACAGGTCATCCGATTCCTGCGGGTACGGGTCTCCGTGATTTCGACAATATGATCGTGGGAAGTAAAGAGGAATATGAGTTGTTGATGACGACGAAGGAAGCGATGAGTTATGATGAGGAGGAGTGATCAGAATTTCAGGATTCAAGAATTATAAAATTAGAGGGGCTGAGGAATCGGCTCCTTTTTTTTGATCAGGATTAAAGGGTTTTGGGATATAGAAATTTGCGGAGCTGAGAAATCGTGTTCTATTTGATCTGAGGCTTCAGGGTATATAATTGATTGGGTTTTCCCAATGATTAAAGCCCCAGGGGATTTAATCTGAATAGACCCGGGTGCAAGCCGGGGTAATAAAGCATAGGTGGCCACAACCCGAGGGGTTGAATATTGGCATGGTTCGCAAATTTTTTTTTGGAGCTACCTGTTCATATCAAAAATATAATAGCACCCTTTGATGGGATTCAACCTCGTTGGGGTTGTAATGGCGCTGCTGCCGTTACCCTGGGTTGCACCCGGGGCTATGCATATTTAAGCCCTTCGGGCTTTCCTCTAATCAAATCTAGCCCGTGGCGATGCCAATAGTGGGTCTTACCTTGGGCAACTTACATTAGAAGCCCACGACTACAGTACGGGGCACTTAGGGCTTTCCTATATTTTAAAACTAATGCAATGAAGAATCACTAAAAGATGTCTATCCTAACTTTGTGTGTTCTGTATAAAATCTTTGTGCACTTTGTATTTGCAAAAAAATTTAATCACGGAGCACACGGAGAATTAAAAGCCCGAAGGGATTTAATCTGAATAGCCCCGGGTGCAACCCGGGGTAATAAGCATAGGTGGCCACAACCCCAAGGGGTTGAATATTGGCATGGTTCGCAAATTTTTTTTGGAGCTACATGTTCATATCAAAAATATAATAGCAACCTTTTGATGGGATTCAACCACGTTGGGGTTGTAATGGCGCTGCTGCCGTTACCCGGGGTTGCACCCGGGGCTATGCATATTTAAGCCCTTCGGGCTTTCCTTTAATGAATCCCTCCGACTCGGTCAGCAACCATGCGTTTACCTGACGATGTTGATAGTCATGCCCTTCGGGCTTTTCCCTATTGAATCAATTCGTGGCTCTACAACATGGGCTGCACGGAGCAATGCAATATTAATATATGCTTACCTTTCATTTATAGATTTATTTGGGTTTTAGAAGAGAAGCCCATTAATTAATTAGGCTTTCCCAATGATGAAAAGCCCGAAGGGCTTTAATGTGAGTAGCCCCGGGTTAAACCCGGGGAATTGGGAATTGCATTAGCCACAAGCCCGAAGGGCTTGAATGTGGGTATTGTCAACAAATAATTTATATCTATCAATCCAATTATTTCCTTCTCTTCGCCACATGCAACTTCCCCGCTCTCACGTGCAATACGATCTCTCCCTTTTCATCATTTGCGAAATTCATTTCATAAGGATAAATGAAACTAAAAAATGCGCGGTTTGAACTGAACCAGGCTTTGCCTGGTGAATCATTATCGAGGGCAAATAATAATTCATTATTTTTCTGAATGGCAACTGCAGAATCACCATCATCAAAATAATATGTACCTGCAAACAGGGATATAGAGTCTACAGATAGATTCACTACTTTCTTTTTATTCACGGGAAACGGCTCAGGCCATCCATAGACTTTCGAAATACTGTTCATGATTTCCCCAATGATAGCACCGTTGTCAGAATTTACCATCACGATAGCACCAAAACCACCCTCAAAACTCCCAAAGTAATTTGCCCTGAATCCTTCATCTGCTCCACCGTGACTGAAGAATTTCCTGTTTTCTTTATTTTGAATAAATACGCCAAGTCCCACTGAAGAGTCTACATAGGGAGTAAGCATTTTTTTAATCATTGCGGGTGAAAGAATTTTTGCAGACTTTCCTTTGAGCCCCTGTTGAATTTCGATAATGTATTTTGCCAGGTCAGGAGGATTGGTTCATAAACCCGCTGCTCCCATTTCGGGATAGACTGGAAACCTGTTTTTAACTTGCCGGCCATCTGTTCGGTAACCGGAAGAATAATTTTCCCATCTACCTTTTTGGTAAGGCTGTTTGAACGTACTCTCATTCATTCCCAGTGGTTTCAAAACCTCTTGTTGCATATAAACATCATAAGGTTTGCGAACAATTTCTGTTACTATTAATTGTGAAATGGTGGTGCCACCTCCAGAATATTGAAACCTTAGTCCAGGTTCAAACATTGATCTTACTGCTTTGGTGTTTGCGGGTCGTTCCCCGTTAAGAATCTGCGAAATCGTTGGAATGCTATCACCGGGAACGTATCCCGGGAAACCGTGAACACTCAGTCCTGCAGAGTGACTTAATAGATTTGCGGTAGTGATCTTTTTATTTTTAACTAAACTATCGTAGGGAAATTTCCATGTTACCAGGTATGAATTAATGTCTGAATTGAGGTTTAATTTCTTCTTATCAGCCAGCTTTAGAGCACCTAGAGCGTTTATGGATTTGCTGATGGAACCGGCAAGAAACAAAGTAGAATTGGTAACAGGTGTATTTGTTGCAGTATCTGCAATCCCATAGCCTTTTGCCCAATCCAGTTTATAATTATTGATCACAGCTAGACCAACGCCATTGATGCCCAGGGTTTTCATCCGGTCTTGTATGGAGACTGCTGCAAAATTACTGTCCGCGATTTTTAATGTTGGGAATATCCCCTGTTCTACCTGCCTGATCTTTTCATTAGTCGAGACTTGTGCCTTTGTTTTAGCAAAGAATAGCAATAAAAAAAGCATGAATAGGAGGGATATTATTTTATCACACTTCATGATATTTTTGTTGAAATTTAATTTAAAAATTAATTAAGATCAATAGAGGGGGAAGGTAATTTTAATTCAATGATTTATCCAAATGTAAGAGATACGTTAGGAATGACCTGTAGGTTACACATTTAATACATTTTTTTTTGTCGGAAGATCCCGGATGAAAATATGGAAGATATGTAGTTAGCAATATGCTGGAATGCACTTGTCCCTGTTTGTAGCCGGCATAATTAGAAGCCTCATTTATAGAATAGAGAATTTCTCTCAGTAGAATTAGTGGCGAGGTAGCGTGCTAAAAAATCCAGTTGTGCGTTAATACGAACCAGCATTAAATCCAATTTATTTCTTAGTGCCTCTGCGCTGAATGTAAAAGTAGCAGGTGACCGCTCAATTTCATCAACCTTTTTTAATGCTGAAACAAGTTTTTTGTCCAGCCCATTTAGCATTGCAAGCAATTCAGGGTCGGATTTTAAAGGGGTGAAAAGATTGTTGCGATACAGGACGAAATTATTATAGGCCGCCGTAGCATCATTTAGTTCTGCGATAGCAGTATTATACAAATCGACATCCTTATCCTGGTTGATCATCTCGATATGCATCTTAAGATAATTGTTGCGGTTCCTGGCCAAGTCGTTGTAAAGCCCGCTTTGTTGAAGCCTTGCCGCTGAGGCTTTAAATTGCTGCATGCTATCCAGCTTTAAAAATGCAGAAATGGAATCGGCATAATTAAAATATGACTGTCCTTTTTTCGGATAGGTATTGCCGTTATGAAACTGCTGGTGGGTAACAGGAAAATTCAAACATTGCCAGAGCGGATCAAACGGCATATGTGATTCAATAAATTCTGAGGGGTTAACGAGGAAATATTTGGCTTTTGAACCGGAGCTAGAAGCCCAGGTCGGATCTGAAAGATGCCATTGCCCGTCGATGAATACGGCGCACCAATTGTGGCCGACCTTATCTACGTGGCCCAACTGCTTTGTATATCCATCAATCACAAAAGAAACGATGCCGCTTTTTTTACAGATATCATTAAAGATTGCAGCAAAGTTTTCACAAACCCCTTTTCTTCTCCTGAATGCCTCGGTAATTTTTGCCTCCTGGTTCACTCCAAGATTGATGGAATTGATGCTATCAGTATCATAGCTTATATTGGTGGTAACCCAGTCAAATATAGCCCATGCTTTATCCCGATCTAAATTATAATTCTCCTTAATATATTCAGCCAACAACGTGGTTGAGCTCGTTTTCGAAACAGGGATATGTCCGGAAGAAATTCCAGTTCCTTTAGCCTGGGAAAAGCCTATTATTGAAGAAAAGGAGAAAAAGATGAAAATTGCAATCAGTCTCATTTTATAAAGTTATCACCTCATTCTTGAAATGAAAAGATAAAATTATTAGTGGTTTTTGCCGGGCCTTGAGGTGCAAGACGCTTAGGTCTTGTTATGCAACCAAGGTTGGTTACATTTGACAAAATTGTATTTGAATGACGAAGCGCCTCTTTTTTCTTTTCTTGTTCCAGGTTTTATTTTTTCTTCAAAAGCGCAGGTTCCTGTCACAGATACGGTTCCTGTTATTTCCAATGATCCGAAGCTGGATCTCAAATCCAAAGATAGCAGTGTAAGAATCACCAACCTGAGCCCGGCATTTATCCAACATGTTGATTTAGTTAATGTATACCAGTTCAAATTGAATCGCCCGGATGAAGGCTTATACTGGTACCTTAAAACTGCCCCGGTAGGTTTGATTATTAATAAGGTTAATGGCGAGGTAAATTTTTAAGCCGCAAAAAATTATCTTCTCTCCGGCTGGATTTTTATTTACTCCGCATAATTTTATAAATCCTGATCGCACTCATAAGGATAATGATAAAAAGAATTAATCCAATCAATCCCCAAACAAAACTCAGGCTTTGTTTGACGGTCGCCAACATCACTATAGAGATCAAAAAGATAGTTGCTACTTCGTTCCATATCCTCAATTGCTGAGAACTGTATTTGAATACAGTCCTGGCTTGTTGTTTGTAAATTGAATGTAACGTGAAGTGGTAGACGTAAAGAAATAGCACGAAGATCAATTTTATCAACAACCATTTTCCACCAGGTTGGAAAAGGATCCGATCCCAGCCACCTTTGAGCATCACCGTAATACCGAGGATCAGAGTAAGAATAGCCGAAGGCCAGGTAATTCCATACCAGAGCCGTTTCATCATTATGCCGAATTGATTTTGCAGGATTTCTTTTTCAACTACTGATTTGTCGTTCGCCTCAGTATTATAAATGAAAAGACGTGGAATATAAAACAACCCGGCAAACCAGGTGACAATAAAAATGATATGAAGCGCTTTTAAATATTCATACATCTCTGCTAAGCTAAAATCATTTCTTCATTTCCTTCTGCATATTCTTTTACCCACTTGCTTAATGTTGCCAGCCAAAGCGGATGTTCATTCAAACATGGTATCATCTGATATTTTTCACCCCCTTTATGCATGAAAATTTCTTTTCCTCTTTCCTCAATCTCTTCGAGTGTCTCTAAGCAATCACTTACAAAAGCCGGGCAAATGATCAGTAGTTTACTCATTCCTTCTTTTGGTAATTCTTCCAAACGGATATCAGTAAAGGGTTCAAGCCAACCTTTGCCTAACCTTGATTGAAATGAAATACTGTGTTTATCAGGAGGTATATTTAGTTGTTCGGTAATTAACTTAGTTGTTGTAAAACATTGGTGCCTGTAACAATAATCGTGAGCCGGCGAAGCTGTGTTGCAGCAGTTCTCGACCTTTAAACAATGGCATCCAGTGATAT
>JBKJPO010000177.1:0-6863 GCA_046595095.1 Chitinophagaceae bacterium | reverse complement strand
CATTGGTATAACAATCTCTTCCGGATACATAATATTTTAATTTTTCTTATTAGTATGTAAAGCTACAATGAAAAATATCAACTCATCGAAATATTTCAATGCTTCTCATTTCTGAAGCAATGTCAGATTTTAATTAAATTCTTGACATCATGTCTTGAAAAATTATAGCATAAAGACAGATTTGGTATTTGGTTCCTGATTTGAAGATTAGGATTTCAAATTTATTACAAAAACTAAAATTAAAGTATATGACAGTTTTAAAATTAAACCAAGAGCTACAAAGCTCATTCAATGGCTTATTCGACAATCTTTTTAATGGACTTCCTTCATCATTTGCCAGGCAGGGATTTGATACCACCACGCCGCATGTAAACATTTCTGAAACAGCAGAGGCTTACTTGCTGGAAGTAAATGCCCCCGGGAGGAACAAAGAGAATTTTAAATTGAATCTTGACAAAAATTTGCTTACGATTTCCTATGAAATGCCAGAACAAAAAAGAAGTGAAATTGCAAAGTCGATCCGCAGTGAATTCAGTTTGAATAATTTTAAAAGAACGTTTACTGTTGATGAAAAGATTGCTGGTGATAACATCCAGGCAAAATATGAAAATGGAATTTTGCTTGTTACATTACCTAAAAAAGAAGAAGTAAAGATTAGTCCTAAGCAGATTAGTATCCAGTAATTTGATTTATGTAAAAAAGAAAAAGGCTTTAAAGAAAAAAGGATCACAGATTTTCATTTTTATAACTATCCAAATTGTGATCCTTTTTTTGTCATTATCAGCATTTAATGAATGCTTACTTTCAAGAGCCACAAACGGTAATGATGAAACGCAAATAATTCAATTTGAATTCCCTTTTTTTTCAGCATTATGGCTTACATCCATCCTTCCTCCTGGTATCAATCAGGTATTGAATTTTCCATTCTTTATTAATCCTTATTAATTGAAATGAATTCACTCCGCAATGGCTGAATTTACCTTTGTAATAAAAATGATATGGTGTCCAAACCATGGCAAGTGGACCATCGATTTTAATTGTCTCGAAAATTATCCGCTCATCTGCATCCCCCGGAGCTGTCTTCGAAATGAATTCTGCAAAATCATTTACTGATTCATTTTTGATAGATATTCCCTTCGTTCTGTCCGGAATTATAGTTTGAAGAATTGCGCTATCTGCAAATGCATTTTTAAGAATCCTGGCATCAGCATTACGCATTGCGATAAAAAGTTGATCGATCGCAGCCCTCACGGAATCGTCAGTTGATTGTCCAAAACCGGTTGAGCTTAGTACCATCACGGTTAATATTATGCTAAAGAACTTCATTTATCAGTATTTAATTAATTGTGGAAATAAAATTGAAATATATAGTAAAACACTAAGCTATGAAATCATTCAAATTACAAAAATGTCTTATTGCGGTAGGATTTCTCCTTTGCACATTCGCCGCAAGCAGCCAGGTTCCGTCCGGCGTTAAGAAAGTAATCAAGAGAAGTGAAAATCAACAAGGCGGGAATGCTACGACCTGGCCTGATGGCAGCGTTCATTATCCTGATGGCACAATCCGCTATCCCGATGGAAGAGTTGCTGTACCTGATAATGGGAATAGAAGATCAGATGGCACTGTACGCTATCCTGATGGCCGGGTAGTTTATCCTGATGGAACGGTTAAGTACCCAAAAAGCCATGCAAGGAATGGTAGGAATTTGCCTCCAGGGCATCAAAAAAAATTATATGGTAAGAAAAGTGCGCGTGAATATGCTCCTGGCCAGCGCAAAAAAATAAAAAACAGGAATGAAAGGCACGAGGACGAGCGTTATGATCATGATGATGATAATGATGATCATGATAATGATAGGAATCATGATAAAAAATGGAAGAAAGCCAAGAAACATAAAAAGGAAAAGCATGATGATTGAATAGAATAATCATGATATTTTAACTCTATCCTATGAAATCCATTTTTACCCTGAAGCAATTTCGTTTGCTTATACCAATCTCTATTCTTTGGCTGACCACCGGCTGTGCAAAAAAAATGTTTGTTGAGAATAGGGTAAACGAGCATACTGATAAGCATTTCTCAAAATCAGGAGCTATTGCATATCCTGATGGAAACATTTTTTATCCCGATGGCTCAGTTCGAACATCAGATGGCATAGTTTGGCCATCAGGAACGTATAGCAAATCAAATAGCAAGAGTAATAATATTCCAGGAAATGCCGGTACTACTTCAACTTCAAGAGCCACGCCAACGCACAATACAAAAAACGATGCTCTTGCAAATGATCCTAATGTAACAGTTGTATCCCGGAATCACGATCCAAAAACAATAACTCCGGGTTCTGAAAACGTAGGGAAAAGCAAATTACCCGGCGCAAGGAAATCCAATCAACAAAAAAATACAGGTGTAAGAACAGATGCTAATGGTGGAAGGCATGCAAGGAAGAGAGGGGAGAGATATTGGAGTGGGCAGTTGCAGTAGCCAGTGGGCAGTAACAGTAGCCAGTGGGCAGTAAGCAGTAGCCAGTGGGCAGTAACGGTAGCCAGAGGGCAGTAACAGTAGCCAGTAGCAGGAACTGCCACTGGCTACTGCTTACTGAACTTCAATATCCCAATATCTTAAGCATACTCTGTGCTGTTTGTTCTTTTGCATAAACCCAATCTACGAGCTTCCCGGATTTCTCACGTCCTACAACCACATGTTTTGGTGAAGGTATGAGGCAGTGTTTGATACCCCCATATCCGCTTATCTGATCCTGGTAGGCACCTGTGTGGAAGAAACCAACATAAAGTGGTTCTTTGCCATCATCAAGTTTTGGCAGAAATACTTCATTGATATGTTCTTCAGAATCATAATAGTCATGGCTGTCGCAGGTAATACCGCCAAGGGTTACACGCTGGTATTCGGCTTTCCATTTATTGATAGGCAGCATCAGGAATTTTTCGCCGATACCCCATGTATCCGGTAAGGTAGTGATGAAAGAAGAATCGATCATGTACCATATCTCCCTGTCGTTCTGCATCTTTTGGCCAAGCACGCTATAGATATGTGCCATGCTCTCTCCTACTGTAAAGCTGCCGAATTCAGTATAAATATTTGGCATCTGTACTTTAGCCCGCTTACATCCCGCTTTGATATTTCTCACGATCTCATTGATCATAAATTGATAATCGTAGTCAAATCCAAGCGAATGCTTGATTGGAAATCCACCACCGATATTGATGGAATCTAATTCAGGGCAGATTTTTTTTAGCTGACAGTACAGGTTGATAATCTTGTTGAGTTCACTCCAATAATAAATATCATCCTTGATTCCTTTATTCAGGAAAATATGCAGCATTTTTAACTGGTACTTATGTTCGTTCCCTTCTATTTCATCTACATAAAATTCCAGGATATCCCTTGCCCTTATCCCTAGTCTTGATGTATAGAAAGGGAATGTTGGTTCTTCTTCTGCGGCTACCCGGATACCGATCTTAAACGGTTGCTTTACACTACGGCTATACGCTTTTAGTTCCTCCTTATTATCGAGAACCGGTATTACATTCTTAAAACCGGTGTTTAATAACCGGGCTATCCGGGTTGTATAAGGTTTCTGTTTGTATCCATTGCAAATAATAAATGTATCCTTGTTGATCTTTTTTTTCTCATAAAGTTTGTTAACGATTTCCAGGTCGTATGCGTATGAAGTCTCAAGGTGAATGTTATGCTTCAATGCCTCTTCAACAATGAAAGAAAAGTGAGAACTTTTGGTACAATAACAATAGAAATATTCGCCCTCATATTTATGTTTCTTCAGCGCATTTTCAAACATCTTCTTCGCTTTGTTTATTTGCATACCAATCTTTGGGAGATAGGTCAACTTAAGAGGCGTTCCGTATTTATCGATCAGGGCTTTTAATTCAAGCCCGTTAAACTCAAGATAGTCATGTGTTACCTTAAAATCTTCCTGGGGAAATTTAAAGGTTTGATGTACGAGATCTGTATAGGAATTATTCATCTAACGCTGAGGGTTATGTTTATTTTTAGCAAATGTAAATGAATCATACCAGTAATTGATACATCAACTATTGATCAGTTTCCATATTGTCACACCATAATTCAAGAGCATTCAACCGGCAATCCAGATTTTCCGTTACAAAAAAAAACCGGGCAACTGCCCGGCTTCATTTTATCTATATCCTAAATTTTATGATCAACCTTTAACGGAGTCAATTAGCTTTTTAAAACTTTCAGGCTCATTCATTGCGAGGTCCGCCAATACTTTACGGTTTAGATCGATATTTTTCAATACAAGCTTGTGCATGAATTCGCTGTAGGTCATTCCTTCTGCCCTAACTGCAGCATTGATACGTGCAATCCATAATGTACGGTATTCGCGCTTCTTCAACTTACGGCCTACATAACTATAAGTAAGGCCTTTCTCCATTACGTTTTTGGCAACGGTATATACATTTTTGCGCTTGCCATAATAACCTTTGGCAGCTTTTAAAATTCGCTTTCTTCTTGCCCTTGATGCGACTGCATTTACGGAACGTGGCATATTAAATTAGTTTAATTGTTTTGGGAAAAATAATTACTTCAGGCGTAGTAAACGCATAACAAAATCTTTATTGGCGTGGGATACAACTCCGTTCATCCGAAGGCTGCGTTTACGCTTTTTAGATTTCTTTGTAAGGATGTGACGTTTGTAGGCTTTCTGGAAAGTAATTTCCCCGGTACCTGTAACTTTAAAGCGCTTTTTTGCACTCGAGTTGGTTTTTACCTTTGGCATTAATCAATAATTTACTTTTACACCCTGCCGGCGTCCCGAACAGACGGAAACTTATGGAGCCATGTGGGCAAGCTGAAACTTACGCTATCAGCTAACGGGGTGCAAAAGTAAGGGAAATATTGAAGAAATCAACAGCCTGTGAACAGATTGTTTACCACAGTTCATTTATAATCCTGGATTTAACGAGCTTCATGTTTGTCTTCTTCTTTTGGGGGTGAGCTTGAGAATAGCTTCTCCCACCAATGCATGTTGCCGGAAACCGGGCCTTCCATTTTATTTGTTCGATCGTCCACTGTATCATCCTGGAGAAGTTCTCCTATTTGCAAGCCAGCAGGTAAGTAAACAAGAATGTTATGTCGCTGATCTGTTAGAAAATCTTTTACAGACTGGCCTGTTACCTTCCCATCAAGATTTTCTTTAGTTATTCTTGCTGCTTCTTCGGCTATTCGCTCCATCTCATTTGAAACGTAACTTTCATCATTGCCTGTATAATTTGCAACTTTCGAGACCACTGATGAAGTAAGGTCGCCGAACACATGATTCAGCAAGTTGCCTGTTCCATATTCTTGAAGAATTTCAGTATTGCCATTAGCTGAACGGCTATACTTATATAAGCCGAGTAACACAGTAGGAATTGCAGCCTGTGCAAGAAAATCCTGTGGTGAATGATTTTCGGGCTTTTTTACTTCCTGGGTGTTTGGATCAATTTTTTGGAGGGAAGGAAAATTTAAGTTCTTTTGTATTTCTTCTATTAAATTAATCGCCATATTACAATATTTAAATTGGTCGCTTATCTGGATACCTCAACCAGCCAGGGAATTATTTTTTCTTCTGACTTTTCGGTGCAAAGATGGCAAACATTCTCTTGCCTTCGAGCTTGGGCATGCTCTCCAGGGTGCCAACTTCCACAAGCCTTTCAGCAAATTTCAAGAGTAAAAGTTCACCTCTTTCTTTAAACATAATCGCTCTTCCTTTAAACTGCACATAGGCTTTTACTTTATTTCCGTCCTTTAAAAAATTTTCGGCATGCTTTGATTTAAAATCAAAATCGTGATCATCAGTATTTGGCGTGAAGCGTATCTCTTTAACTTCCGAGACTTTGCTCTTGGCCTTCATTTCCTTCTCTTTCTTTTTCTTTTCGTAGAGGAATTTATTATAGTCGATGATTTTGCAAACCGGAGGATCTGCTGCCGGCGAAATCTCTACCAGGTCAAGCCCCTGGTCCTGGGCCATTTTCTGAGCTTCCATTGTTGGATAAACACCGATCTCAACATTTTCGCCAACAAGTCTAACCTGTGGTACGCGGATCATGTGGTTTGTGCGATGTTCTTGTTGTTGTTCTTTTCTAAAACGAGGGTTAAAATTACCCCTGGGTTGTCGTGGAGGAAATGCCATTAATTGATTTTAAATTAAAAATGTTGTGTTGTTTTATTTGGTTTATAAAATTCAGTTTCGAAAGTTACAGCTTATTCCGATCCGTTCTTATTCTCTATTTCCTCAAGGAGCGTTTCGATGAATTCTTCTACAGTTCTTGTGCCAAGATCCCCTTTTCCCTGCCGGCGTACTGAGCACAAACCTTCATTCATTTCTTTCTCCCCTATCACGAGCATATATGGTACTTTGGCCAGTTCTGTATCGCGAATTTTTTTACCGATCTTCTCACTCCGATCATCGATCTCCACACGAATATCTGCATTTTTCAATTTATTCGAAACAATTTCTGAATACGCTATAAACTTATCGCTGATGGGCAAGATCTTTACTTGCACAGGATTAAGCCATAGCGGGAACTTGCCTGCGCAATGTTCAATGAGCACTGCAATAAATCGTTCCATGCTTCCCAATGGTGCGCGATGAATCATAACTGGTCTATGTTTCGCATTATCCTCACCAATGTAAGTAAGATCGAATCTTTCCGGTAAGTTATAATCTACCTGGATTGTTCCCAGCTGCCATTTGCGGCCGATAGCATCCTTTACCATGAAGTCGAGTTTGGGGCCATAGAATGCAGCTTCTCCATACTCTATCACTGTAGTCAAACCCTTTTCTGCCGCAGCTTCTATGATAGCAGTCTCGGCCAGCTCCCAG
>JBKJPO010000505.1:0-9453 GCA_046595095.1 Chitinophagaceae bacterium | reverse complement strand
CAGCCTGCCCGTAGTTTTAAATTAGAAAAAATTGAATTTTTCATGAAGTCTTCATCAGAAATTTTCCAGCCTGCCGAAAAAGAAGGAAAATATCCGTATTTATTATTAGCACCAAATTTAGAAGACCCATCAGCTCTGAAATTAGCCGTAAACAAATATTTATTATTGTATTGATAAGTTACCCTGCCAAAAAATGCCTGGAGTTCATTGATAAAAGCAAACCCACGGGGACGGTTATTGGTTAAATCTAAAAGCTGTCCTACACCAGGATTATAAATCGGGTCTATGCCTCCAATTACAAACCTGTTAATGCTGCTGCTTCTTTGCTGCACAAATATCTTTTGGTAAGAATGACCTGCTAATGCAGATATATTATGATGGGTTGTACTAAAAGAATAAGTAAGATAGTTTTCAATCAGCTTATTCGTGTTGTTGTTGTAAAAGGTTTCTAATCTTCCGTCAAAGAAAGGAATTATACTTGGCAAGGTCTCATTATCCCGGGTTGCAGTAGAATTATCAATGCCGAAATTTAGTTTATAAACAAGCCCTTTAATTATTTTAAAAGAAGGAGAAATGTTGCCAATTACCCGGTTGATAGTAGTAATTTCCTTAACCAAGTCAAAATAAAGTACTGGGTTGTTGAAGATATTCGGATACACGGCAACGTTTCCATTTGCACCATAAGCCGGGAATGTTGGGTTATTGATGATGGCATCACTAAATACACTTGAAGCAGGGGGACGCTGATTCCTGGTATTAGCAATGTTCAAATTAAGGTCTACTGTTAACCTGTCTTCTAAAAATTTTTGGGTGGCATTAAATCTTCCTGAATATCGCTTCTGGTCATTTTTCTTGAGAATTCCCTCTTGATTCTGTATTCCTAATGAGGCAAAATAAGTTAGCTTATCGGCACCGCCACTTAGGGTCAAGTTGTAATTCTGGGTAAGTGCTTTTCTGGTTATTAAGTCTTGCCAGTCGGTATTAGCTCCTTTATCGTCCAATACTCCGCCAGCTTTTGGCACTTCAACCCGAAATTCATCTGCGGTTAAAACAGGTAATTTTCTTGCTAAGGTTGAAAAACCTACACTCGTAGAGAACCCCAGCGTAGAAACACCTGCCTTACCCCTTTTAGTAGTAATAATTATTACACCGTTTGCACCCCTTGCACCATAGATCGCCGTGGCCGATGCATCTTTCAATACATCCATTGACTCTATATCCTGCGGATTAATAAAGTTCAACGGATCTCCGCCACCTGTGCTTGAATTATCCAACGGCAACCCGTCTACTACAAAAAGTGGCGTACTACCTGATCTAACTCCACCCGGTCCTCTAACGGTAATGCCGGTAATTGATCCGGGCTCGCCACTTGCCGAGGTAACATTTACCCCGGATACTTTACCTTGTAAAAGTTGCTGCGGTGAAGTGATAATGCCTTTATTAAAAGACTCGCTCTTCAATGATTTCACAGAACCTGTTACATCTTTTTTATTTTGGGTTCCGTAACCTATTAACACAACTTGTGCTAATTCAGCTGTACTGGGTTGAAGAACTACATCAACCTGTGTTCTGCTACCAACCAAAACCTCCTGGCCCACATAACCAATGTAAGTGACAACAAATACTGTATTATTATCAGGTACTGATAGCGTAAAATTTCCATTTGCATCTGAAATCGTAGTCTGGGAGCCTCCTTTAATTGCAATACTTGCCCCCGACAAGGCCTTACCATTGGTAGCATCCCGTATTGCTCCCTTTATAGAGGTCCTCTGGGCTAAAACATTTTCAGGGGTGATAAAGCAAATACTGGTTAGGAGTGCCGCGATAAAGAGATTCAGGCAGCGCTGCCAAAAGTAAATTTTACGCATTAGGAGTAGTTTAGTAATGGTTACATAAAAAGCACAAAGTCAGTTTCGCTTGTTCATTTTCAGAGCATTCAATGTAATGCTAATATTTGAAAAAGTAAAACAAGTGTTATAAAATAGATAACAACAGTTATAGAATCTCAAAGGTATTCGTTCTTCAATCTCTTAATAACCAACTCACGTTACATTTCCATTAATACATTCTATATAAACAGTAATATAAGAGAAAATTCAGCTCGGTTCATAATTAAAACTTCAACGAAGCGGGCAAATATTTTGCAACCAGATCTTCGTAATAAGGTTTTAGCTTATTCCAATCTGGAGGTTCGGGGTTTTTAGAGTACAGGTCATATGGGTTAAACAGATTGACCCATTTCAGCATATCCCGATCATGATCATCGAGCAGGTATTCATATTCACCTTCACGATGCCATGCATAAAATGAATGATAACGAAGCATATATAGCCCGCCTTCGGGTAAACGGTCTTTAAGCATCTGGTAAACATATTCATCGTGACCCCACGACATATTTACATTGCGTAAGCCACACCCCTTTTTATATATTCCAAATTGAGTCTTGTATTCAGCATTTGAATAATCAGGATTATTCTTAAAAAATTCCGGGTAAACAATTTTATCTGAATAAGCGCAGCCTACCGGGAAAGTATCTCCTACTACCGCCCACTGCGGCTCGCCAAATAAACAAAGAACTTTACCCATATCATGCATAAGACCCACCAACACCATCCAGTCGGGATGGCCATCTCTTCTAATGGCTTCTGATGTTTGCAATAAATGTTGAAACTGGTCTAGGTCAGTATCCGGGTCGGAATCATCTACCAATTGATTTAAAAATTGAAATGCACTCCACACTGGCATTTCTTTTTTATCAAATTTTAAAAAATTATCCCGCTTTTCCTTTACAAAATCATAAGTTTGATAGGTATGGTTTAAACGGTAAAACTCCTTCACCGTTTCCCTTGAAGGCTCATCGTAGTTACGATATTCTTCCGTTGTTTTAGCAGTAGCCAGGCTTTCAGGTTCAGGATAGCGTTTTAGAACATCGTCTTCCCATTCATCAAGGCTCACTAACGGATTTAATTCTTTGGAAGTGAAATTGGTTTGAGTTGTACTCATATTGGGGAGGGTTTAATTATAGCAAATTAAAATCGCAATTCTAAGTTGATGTATTTTGATATACTATTTGCCTAATAACTTAGCTTTATTTACGAAACCGTTTTCGTATTGCTGTGCTTTTAGCCATGTAGGTCAGTTGTGGGAGAATTGGTTTATATGTGAACGCTTGAAATACCTGAACAATACTCAAAAGGATACTTCACGTTTTTTCTGGCGCACATTGGCACAGCAGGAAGTGGATTATATTGAAGATACTAACGGGAAATTAACCGCTTTTGAATGTAAATGGAACCCGAAAGCAAAAGCCAATGTAAGCAGGGCTTTTAGCATGCTTACCCCTCCGCTGCAACGCATATTGTCCACCCTGAAAATGCAGATTTTTTTTTTAGTATAATTAAATTGGACCAATTGTACCTTCTTGATAAAATAGTTATTATTCCATCAGAATAATCACCTCTATCACAAAAGTGACAGTTCAAATAATTGTTTTAAACTATTTTGCAAAAAACCTGATTAATTTAAAACACATACTTCATTCCAAACATAATAATGAAACCATTCCCTTCTTTCCTCCTTTCACCATAATTTCTATTGATTTCATATTTATAACTTTTGCGTGTTGCGTCAAAGCTATTTATTTTATATAACTCCTGGAATGGGTAGTTCCAGAATCCACCTTTCTTTTTATCCAGCAGATTCAGTAGATTAAATACATCAAAGTTAATTTGGAGGCGATGTTTTTTATAAATCTGGAGCTCATTTGTAATTCTTGCATTAAGTGAAGTACGCCATCCCATTAAGCCACCATATGGCTCTGCATATTTACCCATATTTTCCTGTAAATATTTCTTTGCAGCAGGCCCGGCATTTTCAAGTACATATTTGAGATCAGTTACAAACTTTGCTCCCTGGTAATCTAATGTTTTAGGATCGTTTGGATCGAAGATAAATGCAGTATTTCCGTTTTGGTCACGAATATTTGTACCCATTACTTCCCTTGGACTTATGATTGCGGAGAAGCGTCCTGTTTCAACCATATTCAGAAATGCACCAAATGTAAATCCACCTATTTTCGGAGAAGTGACATTCAACAGAATTTTCTGACGGAAATCATTCGGCGAGTGTGAGTTATTAATAAACTTATAATTATCAAAATATGAAGCACCAACAAAACGCTGATCATCCTCGTTACGAAAGTTTTCTGCGCCCTGTGCTTTTGCAAATGTATAACTGATACTGGCACTTCCTTCTTTTGGCAATTTCATCGCTGCATCTAATACTATACCTTTAGACTTTGTTGAGTAGCCATTTGTATACATTAATGCTTCCGTAAATTGTTGCGAACGTTTGGCTGCATTAAAATCAGCTGAATTGCTTTTCATTTTAGCCAAAGGCGTATACACTTCGCGACCACCTTCACCTTCTAAGTTGAATGCTACCTGGTTTGTAATATTCACATTTTCCATTGTCAGCATATTTCGTGTTTGTAAATAATATGCGGTAATTCCACCACGAATCCAATCATTAAAGTAATGGTGATAACTTAAATGTGCTTTAAACGAACTCGGTAATTGCAGATCCTTATCTACAAAGCGAACTACCTGTGCCTGGTTACCCGCACCAAAGAGTTCTGCACTCGTATACCCGGTACCAGGGATAGTATTATAATCATTATTGTAATTGTTATAATCCGGACGTGGCATGGGAACCCGCTGACCATTCTTTAATAAATAAGTATTTGTGGCAGGGTCGATAATAAATCCGTCTCTACCAGTAATATCAATACCAGTAAACCGGATACCATTATCAATCATTGCGTAGATATAGGGCCGCGTTACCATCTGGCCGGCAAATAGACCAAAACCTCCAGCTACAATATCTTGTTGATTTCCTTTAATGTCCCAGTTGAAATTAAAACGAGGTTGAATATTATTTAGATCCTTTGGTTTTATATTGTTCTTATAACCCAATTCTTTAAACAGTGTTTCGTTGTAAGCCGGAGCTGTAAAGAAAAGAGCAACATCATATCGTAAACCACCGGAGATTTTTAAATTACGCATTATGTTAGTGGTTGCTTGTGCGTAAACCGCTAATTCAGCCAGGTCTGTATCAAGTGGATCGCGAAGTTCCTGTCCGGGATTAGTAAACTTGCGTGTGTACCTTGATGGTTGCATTGAGTCAAGGGTGTTGATACTACTAAAGTCAAAACGGCCTTTTGTATCGTGGGTATAAATACCAATTGATTTTGTAAATGTGTTTTGTGTTCCAAATATAAAATTGAATTTGCCCTTATTTACATATACATCATTATTAAGCGTGAAAATCTTGTTCTCCTGTATTTCTGGTGTCCACCTGTTGTAACGACCAACTAATGTAGCATTTTGTGTTGCACCATTAATTACAGATTGCATGGTTATCCATAACTGGGGATGCTCTGCTGTATTGATTGCGTTTTGACGCGTATTAAAATAATAGCCCAGCTTAAACTCGTTGGATACATTATTCTTCAATTGTGAACGGAGAGCCAATAAAACATTTTTTCCTTTTACAATAAAGTCATAACCCGCATCATGAATTCCAAAGGCACCAATATCACTATTATTATTATTAGGCAATTTATAATCGGATTGGTTATACCTGAAAGTGAGCTTATGCTTTTTACTGACCTGCCAGTCAAACTTGGCAAAATAGGTGTTGAGTTTATTTTTGCGGGTAAAGAAACCATATTGTTGTTGGCTTGAAACGCCATATTTGCTCTGAAGAATACTAATTGCTCTATCTAAGTTGGTTTTTGTGGCTTGCTGTCCTCTATTATTCTGAACAATTCCAGGGGTTACACTTTGGTTCCAGAGATCATAGGCTTCCTCAAGTCTTTCACCATCATATGCTATAAAAAAATGAAGTTTATTTTTAATAATTGGTCCGCCTAAAGTAAAGCCTCGTTGCTGCTTAGTATCGTTTATCACATTACGGCCAAGAAGGTCTGTTCTCGCACCTAATCGGTTATCCCAAAAATAACTAAAGGCACTTCCGTGAAATTCATTGGTTCCTGATTTTGTTACTGCTTTTATACCTCCGGAAACCGATCTTCCTTCTGTGACATCATAAGAATTTGTGACAACCTCAAACTCCCTCAATGCTTCAATTGAAAAAGTATAGGGAAGTTGATCCGGCCCACCAAATGAGGATTCTTTTGCAGTAACTCCATCGACTGTAAAAGCATCATTGCGGCTGTTAATGCCCGCAATATTAAAGCCACTACCCACCATTGGAGATAGTTGAGCCAGGTTAGAAAAATTCCTATTGGTTGAAGGTAAACGTTGAATTTCTTTAGAACTAATTAATGTAGAGCGGCCTAGTCTTTCATTCCTGCTTTTGAATTCATTTGCAACTATTGTTACTTCCTGCAATTGAGAAACCTGTTGAGATAAAGGGGCTGTAATTGAAAGATTACTACCCTGGTTTAGCATGAAACCATCTTTGATTAATGGCTGAAACCCCACAAATGATACCGTTACTTTGTAGGGACCACCAAGCGGTAATTGTTCAAATCTAAATAACCCGTTTTTTTGGGAAATACCGGTTGTTGTAAAGCCGGTAGATGAGTTTACCAGGCTAACAGAAGCTCCTTGCACCGGTGCTTTCGATGGGTCTGATACTGCTACTTCAATACTTGCATCAGTACCTTGAGCATAGATAGCAGTTGTTATAACAAAAAAGGAAATTAATAAAAGTGTAAGTTTTTTCATTGCTAATTTTTTACAGGTAAAAATTTGACTAAAAAATTTAAGTGATCATGTTTAATTAAAAAATAATCCACCTTCAATTAATGCTCAATTTGATCATTAATAGAAGCAATAATAATAATTTGAGGTGTTCAACTATAGCAATAAATTATTTTCCCGAAGCACAAAGGATATAGGTAGCAGTCAATAATACAATTTCTTTATTGGATTTTCTCCATACTTTTTGTTTGAACTTCTATTTAAGAATCTAGCTAACTACCATAAACTTTTTTAAGGGCTGCATATTTATAAACAATTAATTATTTTTTGTAGCCTCAAAGGTATTTGTTCATTGCATTATTTATAGGAATAGTATGTTACCATACTATTAATACAAAGCTTCAAAATGGTTCTTCTATTTATTTTAAAACTTTAATGATGCAGGCAGGTATTTTGCAACCAGGTCTTCGTAATATGGCTTTAGCTTATTCCAGTCCGGTGGTTCGGGATTCTTAGAATAGAGATCGTATGGGTTGAACAACTTTACCCATTTCAACATCTCCCTGTCGTGATCATCCAGCAGGTATTCATATTCTCCTTCGCGGTGCCACGCATAAAAAGAATGATAACGGAGCATATACAATCCGCCTTCAGGGATGCGATCTTTCAGCATTTGGTATACATATTCATCATGCCCCCAGGACATATTTACATTGCGCAATCCACAACCTTTTTTGTAAACTCCATATTGCGTTTGATATTCAGCGTTAGAATAATCGGGATTGCTCTTAAAAAATTCAGGATAAACAATCTTATCTGAATAGGCACAACCCACCGGGAAAGTATCGCCAACGACAGCCCACTGTGGTTCTCCAAACAAACAAAGCACTTTTCCCATATCGTGCATCAAACCCACTAATACCATCCAGTCGGGATGACCGTCTCTGCGTATGGCTTCAGATGTTTGAAGCAAATGCTGAAACTGGTCGAGATCTGTATCGGGATCTGAATCATCTACCAATTGATTTAGAAACTGGAAAGCATTCCATACCGGCATTTCCTTTTTGTCAAATTTTAAAAAATTATTCCGTTTCTCCTGTACAAAATCATAGGTTTGATAGGTATGGTTTAGGCGGTAAAACTCTTTAACAGTATCCCTTTGCGGTTCATTATAATTACGGTATTCCTCTGTTGTTTTTGCAGAAGCAATGCTGTCTGGATCAGGATAACGTTGGAGCACATCGTCTTCCCATTCATCAAGACTAATCAAAGGACTAATTTCTTTTGAAGTAAAATTATTTGGAGTGGTATGCATGGGAAATGATTGTAGGAGATTACCAATAGCGAATCAAGAGCCTAAGTTGATGTTTTTTTACAAACTATTTACTTAATGGCTTAGCTTTATTTACGAAACCGTTTTCGTAAACAGGGCATAGATCAGACTGCGATTTAATTAATCAGCTTTGATTATTTCTACAATGAAGAATATTAATATTAAAGAGCTGGCCAGTGAACTGAAACTATCGGTATCTACTATTTCGAAAGCATTACACGACAGTCATGAAATAAGCGAAGACACCAAACAGCGCGTATTAATTGCAGCTGCCCGGCTCAACTATGTTCCCAATCCCTACGCCAGCAGTTTACGTGGCAGGAAAAGTAAAAATATAGCAGTCGTTATTCCTGAAGTGGCGGATAGCTTTTTTTCACTTGCGATAAATGGGATAGAATCAGTAGCGAAAATAAAAGGGTACCATGTATTGATTTGCTTAACTCATGAAAATTTTGAAAATGAAAAGACAATTCTAAAAGAATTCCAGGGAGGGAGGGTTGATGGTGTTTTACTTTCTGTTTCCAGGGAAACTTCCCAAAGTGATCATATCAGTGATTTGATTTCAAACGGAATTCCCCTGATTTTTTTTGATCGGATTTGCGAAGACGTAGAAACAGCGAAGATCACTACCGATGATTTTGAAAGTGGTTATAAGGCCGCAGAACATTTGATACTACAAGGCTGTAAGAGAATCGCATTTCTCTGTATTTCAAAAATCTTATCTATCAGCAGCAAAAGACTGGAAGGATATTTACAGGCACTCTCAGATAATAAATTAAAAGCTTACAAAAGGAATATCGTTCTCTGCACTAATGATTCAAAACAAAACTTCTCATTAATTAAAAAATTACTGCAACAAAAAGACAAGCCAACCGGTATTATTGCATCAGTTGAGAAATTAACTACACCAGTTTACAAAGCTTGCGAAGCGTTGGAATTGAAAATACCCTGCGATCTAAAAGTTGTTTGTTTCTCAAATCTTGAAACTGCCTCAATTCTCAATCCATCACTCACTACAATTACACAACCTGCTTTTGAAATGGGTAAAACTGCTGCCACACTCCTATTTAAGGCATTGGAAAAAACAAATATCAAATTGGTGGGGGAAAGCCTTGTGCTACCTTCTGCGTTGGTGGTAAGAGATTCTACAAGCGGGTAATACTTGATTTGTAATGTTTGCAAGAGCCGTTCGCTTCGCGAACTCATTTTTTTTCACGCAAAGTTAATGCACCGAAGGTGCTACTTATTTGTCGTTGGCTATTTCAAAAAGCGATATTATAAGTAAACTATTCGTTCGCTTCGCTCAAACATTTTTTTTCACACAGAGTAAATGCACCGAAGGTGCTACCTACATGTAGCCAGAAATAAATAGCGAGATTCCAATGCACCGAA
>JBKJPO010000443.1:0-13524 GCA_046595095.1 Chitinophagaceae bacterium | reverse complement strand
TCCCACTGGGTGTTACTAGCGGGTCGTATTCAAATACCTATACGCTGACTGCGGCCCAGGAAACACAACTTCTTGCAGGGCAATGGTATGTAAATATCCACACAAGTGGTTTCCCGGGAGGAGAACTAAGGGGCCAGTTACAGGAGGGTACATTACCGGGAGATGGAGGCCCGTTACCAGTTACAATAGAATGGTTCCGCGGATACAGGCAAGGATCGGCCAACCTGCTAAGCTGGAAAGCCTCTACAACTTCTTCAGCAACGTTTACGCTTGAACGCAGTTTGGATGCAAGAAATTTTACTGGTATTTACAGAATCAATACTTCTACCCAATTCGCCCCACAAACTTTTAATTATACAGATGCTCAACCTGCACCCGGACTTAATTATTACCGTTTGAAAAATGTTGATGTAAGTGGCGAGAATTCTTATAGCAGTACTATTGCTTTGCTTAACAAAGAGAAAGGCCTTGAAATCGTTAGCATAACACCTAACCCTGTAACTAACGGTACAATTAAACTCAACATAACCTCCGCGCAAGCACAAAATATGGAAGTGATGATTACGGATATAAATGGAAAAATCACCAGCAGGTCACCATTGAACCTGGTAGCTGGTTTTAATTCGACCGAGATAAAAATCGGACATCTTGCAGATGGTACATACCAGTTATTTGGCAATAGCACAGAGGGTAGAACAAAGACATTTATGTTTGTAAAGCAATAGCTTAATAATGGTGCTGAGTGTGCAAAATTATTTTATATTAAAATTCCGTAAACTGCTAAGAAATCAGCGTACCAGGATAAAAGCTGCCCACTTGTTCGGTTCATTTCTAAACTTCTGTTTCATTGCAGTTTGTGCCTTTTCGAATGCATCCTCTATAATTATCTCTGTAAGAAGATGCTTATAGAACAACTGCATAAATTCGGAAGTTTCGATGTCGGGTACTTTCCATAGGCTCATGACCAGGTATGAGACACCCGCCATTTTGAAGGCGCGCTGAAGGCCATAGACACCTTCATTTCCGTACACATCACCAAGACCTGTTTCGCAAGCAGAGAGTACTACCAGTTTTGTGCTTTGTAAATTAAGATTAGACACTTCATAAGCAGTCAATATGCCATCGTCAATCCCTTTTAATTCCGTTTGTCCCAGCCAGTTAGTATTGGCATTGGCAAATAACAGTCCCGAACGAAACAAAGGATGAGATGCCCGTTTAAAGAAAGCATCTTTGCGAAGGGATGAACTCTTCAGATTGGCCGTGTCCACTGCCGGATCAGAAAAGAAAAAGCCATGAGTGGCAATATGCAACACTGTTGGCGCAGAAGGTCCCGATAGTTTTTTTATGGCTTCTTCTGTAGCTGCGATCTCAGTTAGCATGATCACGTTCTTTCCCTTGTTGCGCGCCAGGGAATGAATAGCCTCTATTTCTATCCTGGTTCCGGGTAACGAACCCCATCCATTGCGAACAGTGTCTTCTCCACGATTAGCTAATTTATTTTTTATTTGGCCGGAGGCGACTTTCCCATATTCAATTCCCCCAAACAAAACCAGGGAATCTACCGGGAGTTTAATCGACTCCCGATCTGCAGCCAGGGCTGTACTGCTTAGTTGATTCAGATGGTATTTATCGCTCAGCACCTGGTTTTCATTAACAGGTATTGCAGCAAAGGATACCCGATGTAACAAACCTGTGGGTGCAAAAAATATAGTTTTGATACCATTTAGCGAACTTTCCAAAGGCTTCCATAAAGTTTGATACAGCGTAGTACCATAATTTTTATTTTGTTCGCCCTGAACTTCCACCTCCAGACCACGGGAATACATACGCGCGACTGAAATCCCGTTTTCTTTTACTGTATCACGAAACAGCCTGTCATATGTTTGTTTTTCAAAAAGCGGCACCAGTTGTGGGCCTGCTGCATCTTTACGTAAAACCAGGGCTACATAAATCAGGCTATCTGTCCATCCCTTGCCGTTGTAGTTGCGAAAACTGGTAAATTCAATTGCGGCTTCATCCGCTTTTAAAGAAGCTTGAATATCTCTCCAGCTTCTCTGCTCTTTTAATTTTTTTTCCCGGAAAGGAACAGAACGGCGTATCAATTCTTTTTCTATACGGTCAGCCTCTTCATCTTTATGCTTAACCCCGATAAGCAGGGAGGTATCTCCTTTACTGTATAGTGCAGCCAATTCAATTTTTACATCTATCCATTGCCGGTAGAGCCTGGTTGATACGCTATCACCACTTGCTAATATTGCATTTTTTTCCTGTGCGCCTGCACTCAGTACAAGATTCCTGGTTGCAAGAGAAAAGTCATAAAGCTTGCCATTTTGTTCAGGTTTATTGGAATGAAAATAAAAGGATTGAACATAGTTGGAAGATCTTTGGTGATCTTGTATGAAATCAACTTTTTCCTTTTCGCCCAAAAAATCAAATACCTCAGACTGTATTTCTTTTTGAAGTGAAATGGCCTGGTTGAAATATCGGTCTACAGAATCCATCTGTCCTGATTGCCATAAAATCAATCCTAGGTGCATCAGGTTCTCCTGTCGCCCTTTTTTATCGTAAGCATAATTATGATTCTGCAATTCAAAGGCTTCCCTGATCACAGCTTCTGCTTTCTTTAACTCGCCGGTTTGCGAATAGGCAATGCCCAGGAAATTGTTAACTGCAATGTAGTCAGGATGTTCTTTTCCAAGGCTGTTAACAATGATTGTTCTGGCCTCCAATAATAATGAGATGGCTTTCAATGGTTGGTTTACTTCAGAATAATAAGCTGCCATGTTTATAATGTTGACAGCATAGCCTGGATGGTTTTTACCAAGCGAAGTTTCATTTACCTGGAGCGCTTCTTTTAATAATGAGAATTGTTTTTCACGTTGATTGTAACCACTGTAAACTAAGGCGAGATTATTTAGCATCAACGCATATTCCCTGTGATTTTTCCCCAATAACTTTTCAATAATAGTAACGGCTTCGCGCATTATCGCCTGGGCTTTATTAATTTGGCCCAATTGCAAGTACAGACCACCCAGGTTGGTACAGATTTTTGCATAGGTTTCATTATTTTTGCCCTCTGTCTTTTCAATTGCGGTTTTGGCTTCAAAAAATGCCAACTCTGATTCGCTAAGTCGTCCTAATTTTTTATAGTTTAATCCCAGCGCATTGGATGCCGATGCATAGCCACCACTTTGTTTTCCGAAAATAACAGCATATATATTTCTTGCTTCAAGGAAAATATTTTCGGCCTTGTGATCCAGCCCCATTTTGTGATAGAGATTTCCAAGATGCAAAAGGCTCCTGGCAAAAAATTCATGCCTCCCTGTAAGCACTTCTTTAATGCGCATAGATTGTAACAACAATGGCTCTGCACGTGCAAAAAGATTTTTTTCAATGTATAATTCAGCTAATTCATCGAGCAGTTCTGCTTGTTCCAGGTGTTGAGCTGGCAGCAATTGTTGTAAGATCGATTTAGCTTCTTCCAATGCCGTCTCCGCTTTATCAAAGGCACCCATTTTAACCCAAAGAGAACCTAACAATTTCAGTGTGTGAGCAGCCGACAAATGAGTTTTACCAAACACCTCATCGTCAATCTTTTTTGCCTTCAATAACTGCTCTTCCCCTTTTTTATAGTCAGCAGTACTAATTTGAAGAGTTGCCGAACGTCGCAATTGCTCCGCATATTCCGGGCTTTTGGATCCTTTCAATTCCAGTATCATTGTCAATGCATTGGCAAAATACTCCCCTGCTTTTTTAAACTGGCCCAGGATACTATAAAGATCTCCCAACATTTGATCATTCCTTACCTGTTCAATTCTTTTTGCTTTATTAAGCGTGGTTTGTTGTTCCAACAACAATTTCTCTGCAATTGCATATTGACTTAGTGTAGTGTATGCTCCTGCCAGGGATTGGCTTGTAGTAATATAATTAGAATCCGCTTTGCCATAATGTTTGGCATAGATCTTTTGGGCATCCGTAAGATAACGGATGGCCCTGGGAAAATCCCCGGTATTTATATACAGCGAACCAAGACCTGCAAGGGTAACTGCCAGATCAGGATGTTGGGGCCCCAACTTTTTTTCTTTTATTGCTTTAGCTTCCAGAATAAGTTTTTCTGCTTCGGGATGCCGGCTCATTCTCATGTATAGCCCTGCCAACCGGTCGCAACTAATAGCATAAGCTGTATCGTTAGTACCATACATTTTCTTTGTAATCAATTTATTTTGCAGGAAAACTTTTTCTGCCTTTAGGAATTGATTAAGCTCTGCCAGGTGATCTCCCAAACCATTGGCTGCATCCAGGTAAGCCCGGCTTTCCTGACCATATAATTTTTCTTTTATGTCCACCGACTGTTCAAACCAGGGAGTTGCTTTTTTCGGTTCCGACATCGTTTCGTACAAGCGACCTAGTGAGTAGGAGAGCTGTTCATAAGTTGCATGATCTTTGCCAGTTATCTTTGCAATTATTGGTAGAAACTCAAGTAATAGCTTTTCTACTTTGCGGTAATCTTTAGCCTGCATGTATGGGCCGATGAGGTTACCAGCGCTCGTTATAAATTCAGCAGTCTCTTTGCCGGTTACCTGGTCGCTCCATAGAATTACCTGTTCGTAATAAGGTATGGCTTTTGCAGGCTGCCCAAGCTTATCATAACAGTTAGCCAGTTCGTAACAGCTATAGATGTAAGTCTTATTACTTTTCCCTAGTACTTTTTTGCAAAGCGTAAGGGCCTGGAGGTATAAAAGTTCTGCTTTGGGACATTGATCAATCTGTTTATACAACTGGGCAAGGTAGTAGAGAGTATAAATATAATTCTCATCATCTTTTTCAGGCAGAGATTCATAAAAATTTCGTGACTGCAGGAAAAATTTTTCAGCCCCCGGAAAATCTTTTTGCTCCAGGCTGATCTTACCAAGCATTATAATTGCATTTGCATATTGCCTGTTCCCACGGCCTGAATCACGAAGTAAGTTGGTGGCCGACTGTTGGTAAGCAGCGAATGCAGCAGTGAAATCTTTCTTTTTGAAGGCCTCAGCCCCCGCTTTGAAATCGTCGCGCCAGGTTTGGGCTTCTAAGGTTAGCGGGAAGAGAACAAATAAAATCCCGAGGATTTTTTGCATGAGGAAATATAGGCAAAATTGTTAATGCATAATTATTAATGGTTGATGTTAGAATTGTTAAATATTAATTGGTTAAGCATTACTTCGCTCCATCAGGATCCGCTGCATTCATCATTGGCTGAAAGATCAGCTTTTGCATATATTCCGGGTTACCGCCATTCATTTTTTCCGTTGCAATCTTCGTAAAAGCATCTCTTGCCTGTTCAACGGTTTTTTTATTGGTGATGATATCGTGAGCCAGGTTTAGTGCAAGAAAATTATTTTCTTCCTTATCACATCTTGCACTTAAAAATCCTTGCGTGCGATCAAATTTTATGCTGCCATCAAATTTTGCCAGTTCATCCAGCATTTCTAAAGGAACCTTGTACATTACAGATTGTTCCAGCATATCTGTATGGCTGGAAGGAAATAAATGTTTTGTTTCTAATCTTTCCACTACAATCTTAGCCCATGGCATCTTGTCAATCCATGCAAGCACATAATCGTGGGAGACATCCGGTTTTCCATATTTGTTAAACATTTCTTTGGCAGCCTTTTGAGGGGCTTGCGGCCAGCTTGCTACATCGGGCATTGATTCTTGTGCCTGGGTTGTTATGAAAGTTCCGGCCATACAAATCAAGAATGCGGTTATTGATTTTTTCATTGATAAATAGTTATGGGTAAAAGTTTTTATTTGATTATCATCCCTGCTTCGAAAATACTTGTTTTTATTATAAGAAAGTGGTCAATCATTCACCCATTTAGCCATAAACATCATTTTCCCCAAAAATTATTATTCCCTTGATATTGACTGGTTTATTTGGAGACATTAAGTTCAAAGCTCAATTACGGCATTATTTTTAATAGTAGTTTGTAAAAAAACAAGATCTATGAAAAAGTATCTTCCGGTTTTAGCAATCATTCTAATTTTTTCGAGCTGTGTTTCCCAGAAAACCCTCAGGCATTCTCAAATGGAAACAGCAGCAGCGCGCGCCGATAGTGCACAACTAGCAAACAGAATTACGACCCTCCAGGGGAATATTGCCGCACTACAGGCAAATATTGACAATTTAACCAAGCAGGTATCCAACCTTAGCAGTCAAAACTCCCAGTTGGGTCAGCAAACTGCTGAGCAGCGTAACCAGTTAAACCAAAGCCAGGATGAATTGCAAAAGCAACAGCAGCGGCTTCAACAACTACAGGCTTTACTCAACCAGCAAAGGGAACAGGCAGATCAGCTAAAAAATAAGATGGCTGAAGCATTAAAGGGTTTTAATTCTAATGACCTCACGGTTTACCAGAAAAATGGCAAAGTCTATGTGAGGTTATCAGAGAATCTATTGTTTCCTTCAGGCAGTGCGGTAGTAAACCCAAAGGGTGTTGATGCTTTGTCCAAACTCGCTGCGGTATTGAATTTAAACGCCGACGTAGCAGTTAATATCGAAGGCCACACCGATAGTATTCCTATCCGTGGCAAATTCAGTGATAATTGGGAGTTAGGGACCGCACGTGCAAATGCTATCGTTCGTATTTTGGTGAATAATTACAGGGTTGATCCTTTAAGAGTGGTGGCATCGGGGCACAGTTTTTATGATCCCATTGATAATAACTCAACTCCTGATGGCAGATCAAAAAACAGGAGAACAGAGATCATCCTCTCGCCAAAACTGGATGAAATGTATAAGTTGCTGGAGAAATAAAAACTAACATAACGACTAAGCAAAACCTAAGTATGGAGCTCTGTGATCTCCCCGAACAGAGTTTAGGGGCTCCGTGTTCTTATTTTTTTTAAACACGAAGGAGACATACAGCACCAAGAATACAAAGAGTAGAAAGATTAAATCAGCTCCCTTCTTTAAGTACGGTGCTATGTGTCCTCCGTGCTTAAGTTACACTAAGCACGGAGAAAATACTGTGCAAAGAATACAAAGATTAAATCTCCTTAGTCCACAGAAATTCAAATCCCTTTTTCAATTACAAAATGGTTCCTGCCTTATGATATTGGCGTAGCTACTTTCTCCACCGTTCACCATATCCGCAACTCTGTTTATAACTACGCCTATACATAATTGATAATTTACCTTTAAATTGTACCGATTAATTTGCACCATGGGAAACAAACGCATGGGTTTGAGGAAAAATGAATTATCCCCGGTTCCAAATACAATGCTTAAAGCGTTGGTTAAATCACAGCAAAGCCTTATTACCCAGAATTATCTTAAAGTATTTTAGTATTAATTATAAACAAATAAACTGCAAATGAAAACAAGTATTGTAAAAATTTTTCTAAAAGAAAAATGTTTCTTAATCTTCCTTCTTCTCACACTTTGTACGTCTTTCACTTTTGCACAGGTCAAGATCAGTGGGAAAGTTACCGACATCAAAGGCGAAGGTCTTGAAGGAATATCTATCATCCTTAAGGGAACCAATTTTGCCACTGCCACAGCCACCAACGGTAATTATACACTGGATGCTAATATTAAGCAGGGAGCACATACACTTGAATTTTCCGGTGTAGGGCTAAAAACCAGGCAGGTAGGCATACAGGTTAGTGGCAACTCTGTTAACAGTGATGTGACACTTTCGCAGGATGCGTTGAACCTGGACGAAGTAGTGATAACAGGTACAAGTTCTGGTACTACTCGCAGACAACTGGGAAGTTACATCAGTTCTGTAAACGCTGATGATCTTACAAAAGGCGCCACATCCAATGTGCTTGCGGCATTGCAAGGAAAGACAGCTGGTGCTCAGATCATCCAGAATTCCGGTGACCCCGCGGGCGGAATGTCTGTAAGGCTGAGGGGTATTAGTTCAGTGTCATCTTCTTCCGAACCACTTTACATAGTTGATGGAGTTATTGTAAACAATGCGACAAACAGGGTTACGAATACTTCAGGAAATTATGATGGGAATAATTTTGTGGGGGCCATTGGACAAAATCGATTGGTTGATATCAATCCCGCAGATATTGAAAGGATTGAAGTATTAAATGGTGCAGCGGCGGCAGCTATTTATGGTTCAAGAGCGAATGCCGGGGTGGTACAGATCTTTACAAAACGTGGTAAAAGCGGTGCACCAATAATAAATTTTTCAACAAGTTTTATCGTCAGCAAGCTGAGAAAAAAGATAGAAGTGAACCAGGCGCCAACAAAATTTGGAGGATCACCTGATATTCAAACACAAGATATCCTAACCACTGCATTGACGAATATCACAAATGTTACACGTTATGATTACCAGGATTATATTTTCCGGACAGCAATGGGTACTGATAATAATATTTCTGTTTCAGGAGGGTCTGATAAGACGAAATACTTTGTATCTGGCTCATATTTCTTTAACCAGGGCATTGTAAAGAATACAGATTTTCAACGATATAGTTTCCGCACCAACGTAGACCAGAATATCAATACATGGCTCAGCTTCAATATGGGGCTAAATTATGCAAACAGTTCCGCAAATGAAAAACCTGATGGCAATTCGTTTTTCTCTCCAATGAATTCCGTAACTATACTTGGCAATTTTCATGACCTCCAGGCGAGGGATGTGTTTGGCAATTTAAAAAAGATAGGCGAACGGGGTCGCGTGAATCCAGTGTCAGTAATAGAGGATATTAAGCAGAAGCAGGTTACGAGCAGATTACTTGCAAATGCGGGAATTAAATTAAAAGTCCTCAGAAATCTCTCACTTGATTATACTTTGGGTATTGATAATTATTCGCAGCTCGGTACCACGCTCATACCACCCTATGCATATAATGTAGGTGATGGATTTTTTGGAGGCGGTAGTTCACTTGACGGTGCCAGGAATGGTTATGCCAGTAATGCCAATAACAATTTCTTTGCAATCAATCATGATGTAAGTGCAACATATACTACTGACATTTCCCAGGACCTCGGCTCAACTACTCAACTTGGCTTTTCCCAGCAATATGAGAGAAACAATTATAGCCTGCTGCAGGGACGTGGAATGGCACCATTGGTTCAAACGGTTAATGGAGCAGCAACCATCCTGCCAGGTGCTGATGAACGAAGTGAACTTTCTGTTTCGGGTGCGTTTGTTCAGCAAAATTTTAAATTCAAAAATCAGCTTTTTATTACCGCAGCGATTAGGTTAGATGGATCATCAGTTTTTCCAAAGAATGAAAGAAACCAGGTCTATACTAAGGCTAGTGCGAGTTATGTTCCTTCCTCAACTGATTTTTGGGAAAAATCGAGCCTGTCTAAATTTTGGGATCTTTTAAAATTAAGGGTAGCTTATGGAGAATCTGGTAACCTCACTGGCATCGGGGCATACGCGAGGTTCAACACATATTCCGCTTCTGCACTCGTAAACAAATCTGCTCTGAATGGCAGTACTACACTTGCCAATCCTCTGATTAAACCTGAACGCCAGCGTGAACTGGAATTTGGAACAGATATGGCTTTTGCCGGAAATCGTGTTACCCTTACCGTTAATATTTACAATAAAAAAGTAGATGACCTGCTCATTAATAAGGTGTTTGCTCCTACCACCGGATACAGTGGTTTTCTCAATAACCTCGGATCAATGACAAATAAGGGATTTGAAATAGTACTCGGCGGTTATCCTGTAAAAAATAAAGATTTCACATGGGAAATCACTGGAATTTTTAATCGAAACCGGAATAAAGCTATAAGCATCGGCAAAGCGCTTACATTTTTCAGCACGAATGCCGGCGCACCTATTGCGATCCTGGAAGGATACCCCATTGGTATTTTCTATGGAACCTTCTTCGCTACTGATGGCTCAGGTAACCCTTTAAAAAACGCATTGGGTATTCTACAACAGGAAAAAGGCCTTCAGAATAATCCCACATCATTTACACCACAGCGGGATCCTGTTACTGGATTACCTATCGGTGGCACTGTACGTAAAATAATTGGAGACCCTAACCCGGATTATACTGCTTCGCTCGTAAACGAAATCAATTATAAAAAATTCGGCTTACGTGTACAAGTAGACGCCGTTCAGGGCGTTGACGTGTGGAATGCAGATTGGAGGACAAGACAAGGTGTCGGCAACGGTAAAGTTGCAGAAAAGGAACACCTCGGCGAATTGCCGCGAGGATACATTTTCCAAATTTATGGTATTGAAGAATGGCGGATCGATGATGGCTCATTCACAAAATTGCGCGAGGTTTCGCTTAGCTATGCAGTTGGGAAAACAAAATTATTTAGTGATCTCACCATTGCGCTTAGTGGAAGAAACCTGATCAGCTGGGACAACTATAAAGGATATGATCCGGAAGTAAATGCGGGTGGGCAAAGCACATTGTTAAGAGGTATTGATTTTGGTGCAGTACCGATCCCCGCCACATTCAGTGTGTCATTAAATGCTAAATTTTAAAACATTAAATTCTTTGTATGAGAAAGCTTAAAAATATTTTACTGTTAGGATTGTTCACGACTTCAATGATTGCACTGAATAGTTGTAAAAAAGATTATGCCAATCCAAACGGAGCTTTGGAAGACGAAGTCTTCACTTCTGCAAGGGGCATGACAGCTGTTGCGGTGGGTTTGCAACGAACATATTCATATTCCAGGGCAGGTACAGTTTACAATATGGTTACTGCAAATGGGTTTGTTACAAATGAATTGCGTTTATTGAATGCCGGTAATGATCCTGAAAACAGGTTGAACATTGGAGGTACTTCAGTAGATCCCAATAATTCTATTTTGGCGAACATCTGGGCAAATGCAAGTAAAATAATACTTGATGCAAATAGGATTATCGCTGCTGCACCCTCACTCCCGGATAAGCCATATGCGAGCGGGCTCATTGCATTCTCATCGATATACAAAGCTTTGTCTCTCGGTAGTCTGGCAATGTACTGGGATAAAGTGCCGGATTCTATTGGATTCAATGTAACTTTTTCCGATCGTATCGTTGGCTTCAACAGGGCGATAGCTATTATCGATAATGCACTTGCTTTTATCCAGCAAAATCCCATTAGTTCCTCCTTTACATCTAACATTCCTGCAGGCACAGACATCATAAACACTTTATATGCTTTAAAAGCACGTTACGCTTTATTTGCAGGCAACAATAGCCTTGCGCTTGCTACGGCAAATCTTGTTGACCTCTCGAAAAGATCAACTATGAATTTTGACGCAGTGAGTATCAATCCTATCTTTGAAACTGCCACTTCAACAAATAATGTATTCCAACCTGTAGATTCCACTTTTGGTTTGCCAATCGGGCAGCGACCATCGGCAACGGATAAACGCGTGCAATTTTATACAACAATAAATTCTGCTATTGCTCCCCGTTTCAGGGTTGGAGGTTTTGGTGCTTCGGCATCGAGCCCATGGCCATATTACTTACCGGGTGAAATAACCCTGGTAAAAGCTGAAGCATATGCACGAATGTCAGACCTGCCTAATGCATTAATTGAATTAAATAAAGTTGTTACTAAACAACCGGCAAATGATGCCTTCGGTATTGGCTCCGGGGAACTGGTTCCATTTGCAGGTGCTACTCAAGCTGCAATATTGGATGAGATCTATCGCCAGCGTTGTATTGAATTATTTATGTCCGGATTAAAGCTTGAGGATATGAGAAGATTTGGCAGGCCGCTATCAGAAAGGAAAAGAAACTTTTTCCCTTATCCATTCAGGGAAAGAGATAATAATACAAACACTCCTCCTGATCCGCCTTTCTAAATCATTTCAACATTTTAAAAAATGGCATGCAGGAATATTCCTGTGTGCCTTTTTTTTGATTGATCTTTTTTGAACCAATGGAATCATTTTGAGCTTATGATAATTCTGTGAGATCGTTTTAAAAAGTTTCATGATTCTTTCTGCCTCCCTGGCTGGTGGTTCAAAAAAAGAATAACCTACATTTAGAAATACAATTTTGCAAATGCTCAATAGATCGATCCATATTGGCTTATTAATTTTATCAGCGATCACATACAATGTCCTGCATGCTCAGAATTCAAACCCCCGATATAATTTTAAACACCTTAACGTCCAGAATGGACTAGCTCAGAATATAGTTTATCATTTCTTACAGGATAGCCATGGATACATGTGGTTGGGTACCCGTAATGGATTGACTTTATATGATGGAAACAAGACTATTAATTTTTTTAATAATAAAGAAATAGCCGGATCCATTGCAAGTAATTTTATTACCCGCCTGCTGGAAGATAAGTGGGGGCAGGTATGGATTGGAACTGATGTAGGATTGACCCGATATAATAGGAAAGAAAATAATTTTTCCAACTTTCCTGTCTTAAACAAAAATGAAGGAAAGAAAAATGCTTATTGTGTTCCAATAGGATTCGTAAATGATCATGAATTGTGGCTGATTGAAACTGAAACCAAATCAATAAGGTCTTTCGATACACGAGCAAAAAATACAAGTTGGCTCACTTCCACTACTGCAGTAGATGGAGTAGTATGGTATGATAGTGCTTCTAAGAAACAACACATCTGGACCTATCTCAGTACAGGTTCAATTCACTTAATTTTTAAGGACAATGTGCTTTTAAAAGAAGAATTATTTTTTGCAATACGCGATGCCCCATCTAAGGAACCGGTATTACAGGTTGTACATGTTGTTCCTCAAAATGATTCGACAGTGTGGCTTTCAACTACTGCAGGTTTAATTGAGTTGAATCCACATATCCGTGCATACAAACTTCACGATATGTGGGGACAACTCACGGTAAATCAATTACGATATGCCGTCATAAGTCCCGACAAATCCTTACTATGGGTTGCCACTGGAAATAATGGGATCTATACATTTAACTTAAATACAAAAAAATTCCTTGACAATTTCAGGAGTTACAGGCTCGATCCATCAAGCATTTGCAGTAATAATATTGTTTCGATTTATTTTGACCGGTTAGGCAATATCTGGTGTGGAAGCTATGGAAATGGCAGCAGCTACACTGATATTGAAAAAAACCATTTTCAAAAAAATCTTTCCCGCACTGAATTAGAAAAATGGGAAGGAAATAATAATGTTCAATGGATCGGTTATGATAACAAAAACACGTTATGGTGTATAATTAATGATGCTGAAGGATTATGGAAATTAGATAGTAAAAAGCGAATTCTTGAACACAGGCAGCCGGTATTGGAGAATGGAAAAAAATTTACGGGCAGGTTCAATAAGATGTTACTCTATGATGAACGATATGCCTGGGGTATTAGTAATTCAGGATTATTCCAGTATGATCTTAATTCAAACCGGCTGCGTAATGTTTACTACAAACCATTCTCTACTGATCTCTTTGGAAGTAACTGGGTGAATGATATCATCCGTTTAGAGGATGGATCTTTTTTGTTTTCTACTTACCGGGGTTTATACCGCATCAGTTTAAAAAAAAGCAGTTACATAATTGAACCATTTTCGGATCTTAATAAAAAAGACCAAACAAGTTTTGGTGCAC
>JBKJPO010000405.1:0-2615 GCA_046595095.1 Chitinophagaceae bacterium | reverse complement strand
TGGCTTTATACCTGGTTATAAAATTCAAGTGCTTAACTAAGGACCCCGGTAAATTTTCAGGTAGGTCTTTCTCCGCCAGCAAGCCAAAAAGATATTTAGTGAGGTTCCCAATCTGCCGCCCTGATAATCCGCGGCTCATTAATTTTTCGGTGCTTGGATAAACTGGTTCGAGGTAAGGTTTTCCGTCTGCAAAAGCAGGGGTGTAAAGTTCAATTTCAGGATGCGTAATTTGCAGTTTACCTGCAAAAAAACCGGCTTTGCCAAAAACAAGATATTGTTTACCGGCCTCAAGGTTTTTTTGGATCCAATTGATTCCCTGGAACCATACCAATTCCAGATCGCCCGTGTCGTCCTTCAGCGAAGCTACAAGCCTCTTGCCTCTCCCCTCACCTAACAGTTCAAAGGAGAGTAATTTACCGGCTACCTGGATATAGTCTCCATGTTGCCCTATTTGAGCGATCTTGTTTACCTGCGTCTTATCAATGTGGCGAAATGGATAAAATTCAAGGAGGTCGCGGAATGTAAAAATCCCGAGTTCCTTTTTTAAAAGTTCGCCTTTTAAAGGACCAACTCCCTTGAGGTATTCGATTGGATTCAGGAGTATTGAGGCGGTAGTATTGATTTTCAGATAGTTTATACAAATATAAACCTCTGCCCTGATGAAGACAGCCGTTTCGCTAATTGAATAGATATCATTCAAGAATTAGTTTATAACAAGCGTTTTATTGGATAAAATATCCGGGAAACCAAGAGCCCTCGACTGAAACCCGCTCCCTCAGCCACCCTTGGCATATTTTTTGTGATAATGGCGGGTAATAAGTTAAGATACGTAACCCCCAATCTTGCTTTTTGAATTATCCGCCCGGCTTTGTCGGGCGGATGTTTTTAGGTGATATCGATCCCGGGCATGGGATTACAATTAAATACGTGTACTGATTTTCCATCTATCTTTAAAACATGTTTAGGAAAGTACGAAAAGAGGTAAAAAAATTCTGGGCTGCCCTTGCACTCCTTTCCCTGGAATTGATCATTGTTCTTGGCCTTTTCTTTTCCGCATTGTTTGGATTTATCCTGCTGGCACGTAGAATCTTTTTGCACAGGAAAGAGGAATTCGACTTCAAAGTATTTGAATGGTTAGCTCAGTATGTCTCTGAAAGTAATACCCGTGCAATGCAGGTTTTCTCATTTTTCGGGGATCATACTTTTCTTATTCCTGCAAACCTCTTGTTAATCGCATGGTTCCTGATAGTGAAAAGACATCGCTGGTATTCGATCAAGATTCCTGTTGTAGCAATAAGTAGCGTAATAATGATGTTTCTTTTAAAGATGATTTTTCAACGCCCCAGGCCATCAATACCTTTATTACAGGAAGCCAGGGGCTTAAGTTTCCCAAGCGGACATGCAATGACAAGTATAACTTTTTATGGTCTTATAATTTACCTGATATGGCAATATGTAAATAATAATATTTTGAAATGGTCGCTTACAATCACCGCAATTCTGCTCATATTTTTCATTGGCCTTAGCAGGATCTATCTAAGGGTTCATTATATAAGTGATGTGATCGCAGGATATTGTGTAGGACTAATCTGGCTGGTACTTTCTTTATGGGTATTGAAAAAGATGGAGCTCTATAGCCGGAAAAAAGTTGACCCTGTTGTACAGGAACCTCCAGTCGATAATCTCCCCACACCTGGTTTGTGATTCAACCTTACCATTTATAAAATAATGATGGTGCGTAATTCCTTTTTACAGAAATTGCAGTGGCAGTTGGCAGTGGCAGTTGGCAGATGATCGTAAAATATATGCTGATCAGGGTTTGAACCTAGTCCAGTAAATATCATCGAAACCATTTCCCGCTGAGTTTAAAAGTGTTTCAATTTGCAGCTTCGTCTTCTTTGAAGAGAATGGTTGTTTTAAAATATTTCTGCTGCTGGTAAAAAAAAGAAATTTTTTATCTGGTGAAACGAATGGGCAATAATCCAATACGGTTGAGTTGATTGTTGCACCCATATTTACTGCAGGTATCCACTTTCCGGCATCTTTCTTTGCGATATACATATCTCCCCCACCTATATCATCCTTTCTTCTGAAACCGGTAAAGATGATAAACTGCTCTTCCGGATCAACGAATGCATTGAATTCATAACCGCTGGAATTGATGGCTGCAGGCAGACTTGCCGGATCCTGGCATTTGTTATCCCGGTATTCTGCCATCATAATATCTTCTTTGTTTTCTCCCACGTCACGGGTAAAATACAGGTTGCCATTTTTTGCAACTGATGGATAAAATTCATCTTTAGCAGTATTAACGTTGCCGGGCAAACGCTGAGGAGCAGACCATCTATTTCTTGCTCTTTCAGCTTTCCAGATATCAAAATCCTTTTTTAATGTATCACCCGAAATTCTTTTACTGGAAAAAAAGATGGTATTACCGTCTGCCGAAAATGCAGGCTCCAGGTCGCTGTACATCCCGGAGAAAGAAGCTACAACCGGGATAGTCCATTTGCCATCTTTAAATTTTGAATGCATTATGGCAGAGATAGCTCCCCCTCGTTGTTGAACCGTATAAAATAGTTCATCCATAACTGGGGATATCGCCATGTCCCTATTTG
>JBKJPO010000132.1:0-6615 GCA_046595095.1 Chitinophagaceae bacterium | reverse complement strand
CTGCACCCAATCTTGTAATATCAAAGTGCAATTGTTCATGTTGAAGATGGTAGGCCGTCTGGATATGTTTTTTCTTCCAGGAGTCGCGTTTATCAAAAAAAGTAAAAATCTCGAGGCCCAAATATATCTTATTGTTCTCCCCTCGTACGCCTGCATTAAATGCAAAGCCCGAAGCCGTTACTGCTCCACCGATATGGTTCTCTACTGGTTTTCCTTGAAAATCAGTCCAGGTTAAGCGCTGAGAAAGATCATAGAAAATGGTATCATTTTTAGGATCATTAGTTCTCTGGAGCATATGCACTGTCACAATAATATTACTGGCCGATTGCTGTGCAAAAGTTATGTTGCCGATGAACATGAGCAGAACCAGCCCTGAAAATCTTGTGGCTTTGGTCATGATTTATCTGGGTAGTTTAATATATGAGGTTTCCCTGGAATTGCCGGGATAGATTCTGCGAATTTCTTCTTCTACAAAAATATTCCATTTCTTTTGCTGCTTCACACTAATGCTATGTACGGTTTCTTTATCATACATAGTTTGCATGAAGATCCATCCCTCCTGGGCTTTCACCCAGATGTGTTTGAGTAATTGCTTATAATTGCCCCGTGTGAAATTTGCAGATTGCAACATGCTTTTAAAACTTTGCGCCGCAAGCCTTGTGATATCAAAATGTACTTGTTCATGCCTCAAATGATAAGGAGACATGATCTTTGGCTTTTTCCAGGAATTCTTTTTATTGAAAAAAGTGTAGATCCAAATTCTAAGTTTCACACTATTTCCGGTGCGCCGGAGGTCGGCTGTATATGCGAAACCGGATGCGGTTACTGCACCTGCATCACGTGAATGATCTGGTTCACCCTGGAAATCTTTCCAGGTAAGCATCCGATTCGTTGAATGATATATCGTATCGCTTAAAGGATTATTACGTTTATTGTCCTGGATCAGTACATTAATCTCTATATCATCCTGGGCCTGGCAAAGGGGAATTTCAAATAGGAATAAAATGAAGAAAAGATATATTCTGCTCATACCTGGTATACGGATTTAGTAACAGGGCATCTTTGCAAATTTGCTTACAAGTATTGAAATAAAAACGTTAATAATTAAAGATTAATTGTTGATGGGAGATTATTTTAATAATTTATCAACGCTAATCACCATCGCATCCAGAGATTGCTTTTTCATGCATTTGAAATGTCCTTGTGGGCAAGTATCGTAGCCGATTTTACTGCACGGCCTGCACCAGAGTTTTTTTATTTCAAAATTTTCATAAGCAGTTTGGTAGGGATACATTCCAAATTCCGGAATCGTATTGCCCCAAACAGCAAGAATATTTTTTTTAAATGCGGCAGCGATGTGCATCAATCCAGTGTCGTGGCTGATAATGAATTTGGCCCTTCGAACCAGGTCGGCTGATTCATTGAGATTGAATTTGCCGCAGGCATTATAAATTTTTATCGGGTCAGCCGAAGCTATTTCTTTCCCATTGTCAATATCTTCTTTACCTCCCAGGAGAATTATTGGATGTTTGATGCGGCTACATAGATCCTGCAACATCCCGACGGGCAATTTCTTGGTGTCATGCGCGGCCCCAATAACGACGCCAATGAATCCTGATGAATGTGAGGTGGGAAGGTCACTCTCTTTTACAATATCATATGCGGGGATGAAATAGTCGAGCCCCAATCCATCATTTACCACGCCTAAGCTTTTTACTGTTTCCAGGTACCGATCCACGATATGTTTTTGAGGAAGCAGATCGATTTTGAAAGTAGTGCAAATCCATTTTTCAATATTGACCTTGTTAAATGAAAATGATTCCACTTTATTTAAAGCCCGTTTGATTCGTAGCGTGCGCAGGTTATGGTGAAGGTCTATGATATAGTCAAAATTTTCTCCTTTTAATTCAATAATTACATCTTCCAGGTCGCCTTCCAATAAATGGATCTTATCGAGATAGGGGTTATTTTCAACAATACCTTTGAAAGCGCGCTTGGTGAGGTAATGAATGGTTGCATCAGGAAACTTTTTTCGCAGACACCTGATAACCGGTGTTGTAAGCACGATGTCGCCGATCGAAGAGAAACGTATGATCAGGAATTTCGCCATTTACTGAGGCTATTTGATTTAGTTTAGTTAAATAGCAGGAATAATTAATAATAAATAAGCAGGTAAAATTAATCCTCAATATAATCAAGGTCTTTACCAAATGTTTCTTCAGTGAAATATGCAGCTATGCAAGTTATTACCAGGATTATCGTTCCTGTTATCATTCCGCTTTGGATCATTGAGTATTGCGGCTGGAATGCATTGAAAAGCAAAACGATTAAGGGGAGTGATCCACGTACCATATTGGGAATCGTAGTTGCCGCTGTTGCCCTTAGATTTGTTCCAAACTGCTCTGCTGCAATGGTAACAAAGATCGCCCAGAAACCAGTACTGTAGCCGAGACAGGCACAGATCCAATACATTCCCGAAACACTACCTCCATCCTGGGTAAAGTACAAAGCAATTGATATTGCTGTTAAAAAATAAAAAATGTAAAGTGCTTTTTTCCTGCTTTTCAACCATTGGCTTAGAAACCCGATCAGGATATCACCGATTGCAATTCCTGCGTATGCATACATTATGGCTTTCCCGGGTTCAATCTTACCAGGCAGATTAAATTTTTCTCCAAATTCTTTTGAAAAAGTTACAAGAATACCAATGACGAACCATGTGGGCAAACCAATTAGTATGCTCAACATATATTTTTTAAACCGCCTGGCATTATTGAAGAACATTAGGAAATTTCCCCGGACAATATTCTTAGAGATTATGCTTTTAAACATGCCTGATTCAAAAACCGAAACGCGTAAGAAGAGAAGGAGGAAGCCTAATCCGCCTCCAATGAAATAACATATCCGCCAATCAAATTGTTTTGAAATGAAGTAAGCGAATACTGCTCCGAAGAGACCAAGTCCTGCAACTAATGAAGTTCCAATACCGCGACGTTCTTTTGAGAGCAATTCAGATACAAGGGTTATGCCGGCGCCTAATTCGCCAGCAAGTCCCAGGCCGGCAATGAATCTTGCCATTGCATATTGAGGAACGGTTTGAACAAAACCAGTAGCAATATTTGCCAATGAATAAAGTATGATGGAGCCGAAAAGTACTGGAAGCCTTCCTTTTTTATCTCCTAAAACTCCCCAGATGATACCTCCGAGTAAAAGCCCGAGCATCTGAACATTTATGATGAATAAGCCATCTGTCTTTATTTCCGCAGGGCTCAAACCAATAGACTCCAGGCTAGTTACACGCGTGATGCTGAAAAGCAGGAGGTCGTAGATGTCGACGAAATATCCAAGCGCAGCAACAAGCACAGGAAGGGATAAAACACCAATGGATTTTTTATTCATTAATGTATAATTATGCAGGAAACAGAAGTAGTAATAATTTAAAGTGGAGTTTCATTCTCTTTGGGATCAACAACTTTCTTTTTGCTGAATAATTTGATAAGTACTGGTGCCGTGGTAACGACAACAATTCCAAGAATTATCCACTCCAGGTGCTCAGTGAGGTCGTACCCGTATCTCTTAAGGAAAAACTGGTAGAGGTAGTGACCGGCAAAAAGCATACTCGTTGCCCATAGAATCGAACCAAGGATATTATAAAACGCGAATTTTTTCTTATCCATCCCAACAATGCCTGCTATAACGGGAGCGAATGTGCGAATGATAGGAAGGAAACGGGCGACAACAATGGCGCCGGCACCGTTTTTATCATAGAATTCTTTTGCCTTATATAGGTATTTCTTTTTATAAAAAAAGCTGTCTTTACGGCTGTATAAAGTTGGGCCTGATTTCCTTCCGACCCAATAACCCAGGGTATTGCCAATAATACCCGCAAACGAAACCATCGCGGTAAGTACAGCAAGATTGACAAAATCACTTCCTCCATCATAACCCAGCCCTTTTGTGATCAGTTTTGTTGAATATATTCCACCCACAAATAATAAGGAATCACCTGGTAAAAAGAAGCCGGCAAGTAAGCCTGTCTCTGCAAATACAATGAATAAAAAAACCCATAAACCACCATTATCTATATAAAATTCCGGGTTAAGCAGATCTTTAAAATGAATTTCCAACAACTGTAATAGCTCCACGTCTGTAATAATTTTTAAAGGTTAGTCTTCTAATGCATTTTCCCATTTACTCACTGCGCTGGTTGCTAAGGCATTTCCCAGAACATTCGTCATACTTCTGAACATATCGCAAAAATGATCGATCGGCAAAATTAAAGCAATCCCTTCCGGTGGTATGTTAAACATAGCGCATGTTGCAGTAACTACTACCAGGGAAGCCCTGGGCACACCTGCAATTCCTTTGCTGGTAAGCATTAGCACCAGCAACATAGTTAGTTGTGTGGCCACATCCATCTCTATACCGTATGCTTGTGCTATAGCAACGCTTGCAAAGGTCATATACATCATGCTTCCATCCAGGTTAAAACTGTATCCAAGCGGTAACACAAATGCAACAATTTTATCTTTGCAACCAAAACGCTCGAGTTCTTCCGTGAGCTTTGGGAATACGGCTTCACTACTTGTAGTACTGAAAGCAATAAGTAATGGCTGTGCGATACGCCTCAATAATGCAGGCACCCGGTGTTTAAGTATCAGGAAGCCCACTGCTAGTAATATTGCCCATAGAATTATAATTCCCACAAGGAAATAAAGTAAATATTGGCCGTAGAAATTAAATACTTCAAGGCCTTTAACAGCTATCACTGCGGCTATAGCCCCAAAGACACCTATCGGTGCGAAGTTCATTACATAACCTACCATCTTCAAAATGATATGCGATACACTTTCCAAAGCCTTCACTACCGGTTTGGCATAATCGCCAATAGCAGTTGCAGCCACACCAAAGAATATGCTGAAAATTACCAACTGAAGTACCTCGTTGGTGGCCATAGCTTCAATAAAGCTTTTTGGAATAACATGCTCTACAAATTTTGGAAGGGAAAATTCCTGGGTTTTCCCAATCAGGTCTTTTGCACCTTGCGTATCAGCCATGCTAAGATCAATTGCATCGCCGGGTCTGAAAAAATTAACCAGGATAAGCCCGATCAATAAACTCACAAGTGAAGCGGATACAAACCAAAGTAAGGATTTGCCACCTACTCTACCCACGGTTTTAAGGTCACCTAATTTGGCAATACCTACCACGAGAGTAGAAAAAACCAGTGGAGCTATAATCATCATTACCAACCGGAGGAAAATGGTGGTTAGTAATTTGATATTGGTCGAAAATTTTGAAATAAACTCCGCTGAAGAATTCATATGAACATAATACCCGAGGCCCACACCTAATGCCATCGCGACAATAATAAATAGCGTCAGCCTGTTACGTTTCGTGGGTTGTACTTCCATACTTGAACAATTTGGTGCGCAATATAGTAATAAAGAGCATAAGGGATTAAGGCTTGGGGTTATTTACAAGTAAATATTCTGGCTTTTTGTTTAAATAGGATTACAAAAACTTAATCTCGGAATGAGGGCAGAATATTAGGTATTATTCTTACATGAATGCATTTGATTCAACAATGGTGGTTTGCTTCTTAATTTTTAAGCTCTGCTCGTAAAATAAATATTTCCTTAGGCCCTGGCTTTACACATCATTCATTAATTTACAGGTGGTTGTACTATTTAAACACTTATTCCTTATTTTTCCGTATTCATTTTTCATTCAATCAAAAAATCATGAGTTCATTTGCAAAGAAACCCCTACATCTTCTATTACAGGATGCAGCTGATTCGGAAAAAGGCTTGAAACGAACCCTGGGTGCTGGCTCACTTGTAGCTCTGGGAATTGGTGCCATAATAGGTGCAGGACTTTTTGTAAGAACTGCTTCAGCAGCTGCACAGAATGCAGGCCCTTCTGTAACACTTGGATTTATTGTTGCAGCTATAGGTTGTGCATTAGCCGGGTTATGTTATGCTGAACTTTCATCTTCCATTCCAATTTCGGGTAGCGCATATACATACACGTATGCTACCATGGGCGAGTTAGTAGCCTGGATAATTGGTTGGGACCTGGTTTTAGAATATGCAGTGGGAGCTGCCACGGTGGGTATTGCATGGAGTGAGTATCTCAATAATTTATTGGTGAATGTATTAAACATGAATCCGATACCATATGAATGGTGTCATTCCCCATTCCAAAAGTCGCTTGAAGGTGTGCGTGGTATCATAAATATCCCTGCCCTGGGTATTGTATCTCTTTTAAGTTTGTTGCTTATAAGAGGTACCAAGGAATCTGCCTTTGTTAATGGTATAATCGTGATTGCTAAAGTCGCCATCGTGATTTTGATCATTTGCCTTGGATGGGGTTTTATAAGTCCCGAGAATCATCAACCATATATTCCTGAGCCGAGCACTTTTACTGATAGCCAGGGCGTAGACCACAGCTATGGAGGAATCATGGGTATTCTTGGAGCGGCCGGAGTAGTGTTTTTTGCCTTCATTGGTTTTGATGCAGTAAGTACAGCAGCGCAGGAAACTAAAAATCCAAAAAAAGATATGCCAATCGGTATATTGGGTTCACTAGCAATTTGTACAATCTTATACATCT
>JBKJPO010000303.1:0-4552 GCA_046595095.1 Chitinophagaceae bacterium | reverse complement strand
CCAAAAGACAAAGACGGCATTCATAGGAAATTTGAAACCAGCGGTAAAGTTTTTAAGCAATCTGATAATCCGCTTTTCCGATCTGGTCTTTTACTTGCCGGTGCTAATAATGCATGGCAAAACAAGGCTATTGAAGGAGTTGAAGATGGTATCCTTACTTCTTATGAGGTAAGCAACCTTTACCTTCCAAACACAAAGCTTGTTGTTCTTTCTGCCTGTGAAACAGGGTTAGGGGATATACAGGGAAGTGAAGGTGTTTATGGTTTACAAAGAGCATTCAAAATGGCTGGCGTACAAAATTTAATAATGAGTTTATGGAAAGTTCCTGACGCAGAAACTGCTGAGTTTATGCAGAAAGTTTATAAAAATTTATTCGCCGGAAAAAACATTGGTGATGCCTTTTATCATGCACAAACTATTATGAAAAATAAGTACAGAGGCAATCCTAACAAATGGGCAGCCTGGGTGCTGGTGAGATAATTACACATTAAGAAATGCTTTTGAAAAAATTCATATTCCACATTTAAAAATCAGACTCCTTCTAAAAACTGTTCGTGGATATAATCCACAACGCTTACCAGGTTTTTTGTTTCTTCAAATACTTTTAACTGCCTGTCTGCACCGGTTCCTTTTTCCAGCATTTGATGAACATGTCCAATGGCATTGCGTATGCCAAGCGGCTGTACCACATCATCAATAAAATCGAGCAATTCATAGATCAATACTCTTGTATTTACTTCGGTTTCTTTTCCGAAATCAATCATGCTTCCATCGATGCCATAGCGGCCTGCCCGCCATTTATTTTCTGTAATAAGAATGCGCGGGTACATCATGAAATTCAGATTCTGTGTACGAAGTTTATAAAGCTTTGCACATATACCCTGGAACAAAGCTGCGATCGTTATCGTTTCCTGTACAGTTAATGGAACGTCGCAGATCCGGAATTCAACGGTATTAAAGAACGGGTGAACACGAAGATCCCACCAAATCTTCTTGGCATTATCTATACAATTTGTTTTTACCAGTAACTTGATGTAATTATCATAAGCTTCTATGCTTTCAAAAAAATCGGGTATGCCTGTACGTGGGAACTTATCAAAAACTTTTGTCCGGAAAGATTTATAGCCGGTAAGCCTGCCTTCCCAGAAAGGTGAATTGGTACTTAGTGCGTAAACATGTGGTAAAAAATAACGTGCTGAGTTGGCGATATGAATTGCCATCTCACGTGTTTCCATACCAACGTGCACATGCAGGCCAAAGATGAGATTGCTCCTTGCCGCCTCCTGTAATTCATTTACGATGTCATGATAACGTGCATGGGGTGTAATCAATTGGCTTTCCCAATGACTGAAAGGATGAGTTCCCGAAGCCCCAACCCAGAGCCCAAGTTCGCCGGCAATTGTGCTTATCGTTTTACGCAGCGTGGCCACATCCATTAATGCTTCATCAATATTCTGGCAGATGTCGGTGCCTACTTCCACAACAGCCTGGTGCATCTCTGCTTTTACCTTATCCTTTATTACTTTCTGTCCTTCGTGCACGATCTTCTGCTCATGACTTTTTAGCTCACGGCTCTGCGGATCGATAACCATATATTCTTCTTCTACACCAAGGGTAAAATGCTTGTAATTGATCGCGGCCATAAAAAATTATTTGATGGTGAGTTTACCTATTTTAGTACCGTATTTAAAAAATCCAAGATTTAGCGCAAATAATGACCAGGTATTTTCCGTTACCTGGTAGAGTGTAGAACTCGTCATGTAACCATCCATGTCGCGGTGACTAAATACAATCTCCCTTTTTTCCAGTTCGCCTTTTCGGTTAAAAGTCGCGCAGGAGAATGCGGACTTTTTCACCTTGATCATATCATCAGGACGTTTTGCAAGGTCTCTTGTCACATTATCTTCGTCATCATTATAAAAGAGCAGAAGCTTATCCCTGTAAAGAACAGCGTCATAGGAATAAACAAATTGCTTACGGCCACCGCTCAATAAAAAGTCCCCACTGTTTGCACCGTACGCACTTTCCTGCATCTTTGGTAGTCTCGTAAATACTACATCATCTTTGTGTAATGTGGCAACTATAATATCACCGTAATACCTCCGGTAAGTGGTCTGCGTATGTCCATTAACGACAGTAGTGATCACCTGTAACCTGTCATATTCCATTATGAGGTGAAAATCGTTATCAGCATTTCGCACAACAGTTCTAAATTCAAATTCAGTATCTATACCCTTATTATCTCCATTGTTTTTTGCCTGTCGGTCATTATCAACTTTATCAAGTATATCCTGTGGGAAATCAAAAAACCTGAAAGGAAGACTGGTTTTAGTAGTAGTTAATTCCTGGAGTGATGCCCGGCAAACACCGGCATAGTTTCCCCTGTAAAAATTTTTGTAAAAAGCAAATACCGAAACATTTCCACGTACATCTTCTCCAAGCGTAATCTTTTTTATGAATCGGTTTTCATTATCGAGAATGATATCAGTTTTCTTTTTATTTTCCATGATTAGCAAATGAGAAGAATATGCAGGAACTTTTTCTCCATTCACTCTTTTAAAAGATTTGCTGTCCTTATCATCGTAAACATCATAGTTGAAATAGGCAGTACCTTTTTTATCGATTAATATCGTATTTATCTCCATCTTCTTTTCCGTTACCCCAAAATCATATTCATTTGACTGGAGTTTTTTCAGGTTTTCATCCATCACAATATACTGGGCGGTTACATTCTCTTTCCTTTTTACTGAAGGGATATAAAACAGGCCAAAAGTGGTTGAGTCAGGAGAAATCACCAGGTCTACTTTGTAAGCGAAACCGTCTTTACTTGAACCAAAAAACCCACGGTTGTTTTCGTCCATACTTACATCATAGGTAGCAAGTGTTTTTGCCTCCCGCAGTTTCATTGTTTTAGGATCCAGTTCCACTGCCTGCATCAGTAAGCTTTTGTCAGATTTAATATATTCCTGCTTGATAAAATAATAGTGATTATTAATTCGGATGAAATCGATATAGGCTTCTTCGCGCTCAAGGTCGGCCAGTTCTACTTCTTTGGCGATGGTGAGGTCTTTATTAAATTTTAATAACTGGAGGGAAATGTTCCTGCTGAATGATAGCAGACCGCGTTTTTTTGATTTAGCAAATAAGGCCAGCACACCTTGATTTTCGAGAGGTAATGACTTCACAAAAATGCCTCCGTTAAAAATGCCGGACTGCGATTGGATCTTATCGCTGAACTCTACAGCAAATGTTTGTGCATTTGCATAAGTGCAGCAGAATAGAAAGATTATAACAACTAACCTGGATTTGGATTTAATAGATTTGTGGGATTTTTGGATTGTCGGATTTTGCATACTCAATATAATATTTCGTTTGTGGCTCCCCGTTTTATATACTCACCCCATGTAAGATTGTCTTTACCATCTTCCTGTGCCTCTGCTTTTTCAATGGCATATGTCGCCGCAGTTTCCACAACCCAGTCAAAATTTTCTTCACCTACGCTGGTCTTTTCTGCATCAGGAGCAGGGTTGCAAAAATCTATCGCATATGGCACACCGTCACGTAGAGCAAGTTCCACTGTATTGAAATCGTATCCAAGATATTTATTGATGCGTAATACGAGATCGGTCATCAATGCCAGGCGTTCTTTATCGGGCTTGAAGTCTGCTACATAGCGCAGGTGATGCGGGTTGCGTGGTTCATAAGACATGATGCGCACATATTTTCCACCGATACAATAACAGCGATAGTATTCATCAAATTTTATCTCTTCCTGCAAAAGCATTACAAGCTCTTTTGTTTCTGCATGCTTATGAAAAAAATCATCCATGTCTTTTACCTGGTAAACGTTTTTCCAGCCACCACCTGCAAAAGGTTTCATGTATGCAGGGAAACCAACATAATTAAAAATCCCCTCCCAGTCCAGCGGATAGGAAAGGTTTTCAAAAGATTGATCCGTGGTATCAACCGGGAGATCATGAGATGGAAGTATTGCTGTTTTAGGAACGGGAACACCAATTTTTGTAGCAAGACAATTGTTGAAAAACTTTTCATCAGCACTCCACCAAAATGGATTATTGATTACTGCTGTTCCGCATATTGCTGCATTTTTCAGGAACGCACGGTAAAAAGGAACATCCTGTGAAATACGATCAAAAATTACAGCATAGCCACTACTCACGCCTTGCATTACTTTATCAATCCGTACAGCTTCTGCAGTTATGCCTTTCACGTTTTTGCTATTCACTCTTTCAATAAAAGCTTCAGGAAAACTTCTTTCCCTTCCGTACAGGATGCCTATTTTTTTCATGATAGATGATTTATGATAAATAATTTTTTGATGTCTTAAACTAATGTTTCCAAATATATTTTTTCAAATCTAAACTAACAAATATGTTTTCCAATTGATAATTGATATCCTGGCCCTCAGTGTGACTGTTAACCCACAATTGTAATTCTCAACTCTCAACCATTGCTGTCCGGGTAAAATTAAAGATTTATCCGGTCATACCGCCAGTCTTGCTTTTGAGCCATCATCTCACGATAATATTTT
>JBKJPO010000056.1:0-5256 GCA_046595095.1 Chitinophagaceae bacterium | reverse complement strand
AGCGACATAACCGGAAATTCAACAGGTAAACCACCAGCCTGCAACACGCCTCTTTTTATAGACTCTGCTAATTCCCTGAAATGTGCATTACAGGGAGTAAGTTCAGACCATGTATTACAAATACCAATAACAGGCTTGCCACGGAACTCGTAATCGGGAAGCCCCTGGTTTTTCATCCATGCCCGGTAAATAAATCCATCTTTGCCTTTCTTCCCAAACCATTCCTGGCTTCGTAGTGCTTTTTGCATTATTCTTCTTTTTATAATCCGCAGCAAAAACCGGGAACGCCTCTCACACCCGGCTTTACGATAAATACATTTCCGCTCCCGGGGTAATTGACTAAATCTTCTTTGGTTAAATCTTCCCTGGCAGTTGTAATTACAAGGCTATCCAGTTCTTCTCCTGCAAACGCACAGTTAGAAACATGAGGAGCAGGTATTTCTATAAAGTCAATCATTTTCCCCGAAGCAGGATCAAATCGTCCTACTCCAAAGCCGCCCCATAAAGCAACCCACAACATGCCTTCTTCGTCTATTGCCATGCCATCCGGCCATCCTGCTTTTTCCGGGATAAACACTGCCACTTTTTCAAAACTGATATTGCTGGTTTTTTCGTCGTATGAATATAAATGGATTTCCCTGGTCAAACTATCGATATAGTATAACTGCTTATTATCAAGTGACCAGGCCATGCCATTTGAAATAGAAACTTTGTCAATCTTTTTATTAAATTCTACTTGCTCATTAATACAATAAACAGAGCCAGCTTCTATTTTATGATTCAGTTCCATCGTGCCCACCCATAATCTGCCTTTACTATCACAACCCCCATCATTACAGCGGTAATTCGTCCAGTCAATACAAAGGTCTGTTATCATGGACATTGTTTCTGAAACCAGGTTGAATCGGCCGATTCCCCCCTGGAGTCCAAGAATTAATTTGTCTCCATCGCCCCGAACAACTAAAGAAACACGCTCATCTAATTGATATTGCCTGATCGTTTTTTCCATCCAATGATATTCATAAATCCTCTGCCCTTCTATATCCACCCAAAAACAACTCATTCTTTCTTTGTGCCATAAAGGGCTTTCTCCCAGTTCACAACCCGAAGGGTACAAAATATCTATCTTCATTTTTCTTTGACTTATTACGACCTGTGTTGAGATCCGGGCTACTTTATTTTCAGATTTCAAGATATTATAAATTTGCCTGAATCTTCATTGATCAGTCGGAAGATGTAATAAAATTTTATAAGGGTAAAGAGATACAGCCCTGCGAGATTACATCGTATTCCTGATTAAATAATAAATTAGCTAAAAAGAAACCAGGTATCTTAGCCGATCATGAGATTCCCATAGCTCCGCCGGAGTTACGGACAATTTTCTTTGTACCTTAAAAATCAAACAATGAAAAAATTAATATTGTATTTCGGCGTACTGGTTGTTGTTACTTTTTTATCAATTGCCTGGAAAGAAGGAAGCCACAAAAAAAATAAACCAGCCAGTTTTTTTGGTGAAAGAAAAGCGGGTTGGAAAACAGGGGTTGCTTTGTATTCATTCCATAAACTTTCATTTTCCAAAGCCCTGGCAATGTTACGTGAGACTGAGGTGGAATACATGGAAGGCTTTGCTTCCTTTCCGTTAGGCAGAGAATTTAATGACAGTACTTTGGCCACACTTGACCAGGAGGGTATAATAAGAATGAAACGCTTATTGTCTGAAAACGGTATTAAGATGTCGTCAATGTATGTAAAGAATGGCGCAAAGGATGCGAATCAATGGAAAAGGTATTTTGATTTGGCAAAAGCTTTTGGATCAAGTTACCTGGTTTGTGAACCACGGAAAGAGGAGTGGGATATTATTGACAGTCTCGCCGGTTTATATAAAATTAAAATAGCGATTCATGAGCATGGGCGAAGCTCGAGCATTTACTGGCACCCGGATTCTGTGTTAGCTGCGATAAAAGGACATAAAAATATAGGGGCTTGTGCAGACCTGGGGCATTGGGCCAGGAGCGGACTTGACCCGGTGACCTGTCTCGAGAAATTAAAAGGTCATATCCTTGGTGTTCATGTAAAGGATATAACCGAATTTGGTAATTTAAAGGCTAAGGATGTGAGTCCTGGGAAAGGAGTTATAGATTTTACAAAAGTGGTAAAAGAATTAAAACGCCAGCAATTCAAAGGATATGTACATATAGAGTGCGAGTATAACCTGGAGAATAATGTAAAAGATATTAAAGAGACTATAAAATATATTAATGAGCTGGCAAAGAAAAATTAAGCAGGCGAATTATAGCGTTTGTGTCGCCTGCCCAAAAGGATTAAAGCATTCTGATAGGCAACCTGTAATTCTAATTCCTATTTTTACACCAAATAACGTTTATGCATGTTCCAACAATGGCAGAGATGGTGGCAAACGGAGAACAGCCTGAAGTATTATTCTGGGTAGGTTGTTCCGGCAGCTTTGACCAGCGGGCACAAAAGATTACAAAAGCTTTTGTAACTATCCTGCATAAGTTGAATATAAAATATGCTATCCTCGGAAAAGAAGAAATGTGTACAGGTGATCCTGCAAGAAGGGCCGGTAATGAATTTATGTTCCAGATGATGGCTTTTCAAAATATCCAGTTGCTCAATGGATATGAAATCAAAAAGATCGTAACTGCCTGCCCACACTGTTTCAATATATTTAAAAACGAATACCCGGCACTTGGCGGAAATTATGATGTGGTACATCATGCCACTTTCCTGCAAAGCCTTATCGATGAGGGTCGTATTGTGATGAAAGAAGAAGGGGCTTACAAAGGGAAAAAGATCACCTATCATGATAGTTGTTATCTCGGCCGTGCGAATGGAATTTATGAAGCCCCGAGAAAGGTACTTGAATCCCTTGATGCCGAACTGGTGGAAATGAAACGCTGTCGCAGTAATGGTTTGTGTTGTGGAGCTGGTGGCGCTCAAATGTTCAAAGAAGAAGAAAAAGGCGACCACCGCATCAACCAGGAACGCAGCATTGAAGCCATCTCTACCGGCGCTTCTATAATTGCAGCAGCCTGTCCTTTTTGCAACACCATGTTGACAGATGGTGTTAAAGAAAACAACCAGGAAGACAATGTGAAAGTTCTGGATATCGCTGAGCTGGTGGCAGTTTCTATGCAATAGAGTTGCTTTTGCAATTAAAAACGCTTTCCCGGAACTAGTTTATATTTGCCTTATGAATCTCGATTTTCATCACCTGCTCCCTAATGATTTTCATCCCTTATCCCGGGTCTGGATCTACCAGGCAAACAGACAATTCACAATAAATGAAGCCTTGCAAATCGAGGAGATGCTTTCGGATTTCTCTGCCAGCTGGCTAAGCCACGGCGAGAAAGTAAAGGGCTTTGCTAATTTATTCTTTGGCCAGTTCATTATTTTTATGGCGGATGAATCTGCAACCGGCGTTAGTGGATGCAGTACAGATGGCTCAGTAAGGCTTGTAAAAAATTTGGAGAAAGATTTCAACGTCGACCTGTTCAACAGGCAACTGCTTGCCTTCATGTTGAGTGAAAGAATTCAATTGTTTCCACTTGCACAATTACAGGATGTAGTGGACAATGAATTAATTAATCCAGCCACAATTTATTTCAACAATACTGTACTTACTAAAAAAGAACTGCTGGAAAATTGGATTATACCTGTAAAAGATAGTTGGCTTGGAAAAAGAATCGCTATAAAGGCCTGAACATATTAATCGTCCCAGAGGGACGTTATGTAGGTAGCCCCAATTTTATTTTGTTTGTAACACCGGTTTTACCATCTGTTTCTTTATATCATTTTTTTTTCTTACCGGCGATTTTTTACTAAATAAATAACTAACCGAGATCCTAAAATTTCGGGTACGCGTATAGCTAACACTTTCAATATTAAAATTAGGCCCGAATGTCTGTGTGCGGTTTGCCTGCTGGCTAAATGGATCGATCACATTCAGGTTCACAATTACTTTCTTCTTTAAAAATTTTCTTTGAACACCTACATTCATACTTAAAGCACTGCGTACAGTTCCTTGTGGATTTGCAAACCGGTTGAAAGTAAAACTCGCGCTGGAATTCACCAGGTCGCTGAAGATATAATTACCATTCAATGTAGAATACAGTGAACCGCCATTTCTGAATTTGCGTTCTGTCCGGTCACGAAGGCTGTAAACATTATAGGTATAACCAACACTCAGGTTAAGCTTCGATTTTTTAGAAATTGTATAGCCACCCCAGGCACTTGTTTCAAATTCTTTTCTGCCACTGATATTTTGCCAGGTGGTGAGTGTTTTACCATCGGGTTCCAGTTTTCTAATAGCACTATAGATATCCGTTAGTTCGTTATATCCGGCGGAAAAATTGAAGTTATAAAGCTTGTTCCACCTACCACTTATCAGGTCAAAATTATGTGCAAAATAAGGTTTGAGAAAGGGGTTGCCACTGCGGGTATTGTAAGGATCGCTATATTCGATGCTCGGATTCAGATGATGCAATCCAGGCCGTTGAATTGTTCGTTTATAGCTAAACGTTAGATTCCAGTCATTCTCCCATTTTCTTATAAGATTCAGGAATGGTAATGTACTCCAATAGCTGTTCCTGTAATCGCCGCTACTTTTTTCAAGCATGAAATTAGTTTGGGTAAATTCTTCCTGCAAACCCGCATTAATGTAAAAATTAGGTTTGAAGTCGTATCGTAAAGCAGCCCTCAATATCATAATGTCCTGGGCGAACTTAAAATCATTACTCAGCAATTCGTTTCCTACAAATACCAGCTCAGGCTTTTTAAGAAATTCAGTGTTGAGGATATTATGACTTTTTAACCTGGAAATATTGGTGCCCAAATTCATTGACCATTTATTTGGCTTTAATGGCCGGTCATAATTAATAATAAAATTCAGAGTATGATTTTTTACAGTTGTTTCCTGTAATTGCGTTGAGTCAATTCCTGTAAATGTCAGGTCGGGGTTAAGGAATTGCTGGAAAAAATGTTTGTCGTTCAAAGATGCATTGAAATTTATCCCCGAAATCATCCTGAGCAGTTCCCCAGGGATTTTTCCTTTATGCGTGTACGTTATATGGAAATTCGGATTCCAGGTCTCACTGCTGCTGCCTACAAACCTGTTACTTAGTTTGTATGCCTGGTTAAACCTGTTCATGTTAATATACCCGATTGCGCTTTCATTTTCCCCATTACTGGAATTGTAGGTCCCGGTAAAATTCAGGCTATTTTGTTTTGTAAAAT
>JBKJPO010000045.1:0-6501 GCA_046595095.1 Chitinophagaceae bacterium | reverse complement strand
TTGCTGCAAGTTCTTTTGCCTCTCCTCTTGACATTACTCTCCCTGTTCCATGGCAAAGTGAATTGTATGTATTTTCAACTTCTCCAGTCGCTGTTATCAAAACTACATCCCCATTCACTTTGCCATGGAACCGGGAGAGTAATGTCAAGAGGAGAGGCAAAAGAACTTGCAGCAACTTTTGATTATGCCGGATTAAGAGAGCAAATATATATTCCGGAAATGATAGCCAATGATAACATTAAAACGGATGCTCCATTTTGTTATCGTGACCTTGACAGTTGCCTGGGGCTTATTGACAACTTAATTAAAGTAGATAAGCGGTTTAGCGTGTTCGCATATTTGGGACAAATGTGAGAACACCGACCAAAAAATATTGCCTGTAGATTTAATAATAGCATCCTGATCTTGCATGAGTCGCATTAAACTCAAAAATCCCTCATCGCTTTCCTCTTCCTCCTTATAATAAAATACACAATCATAATAATCAACGCCAACACCGGCAATCCAATCATCAACAAATATTTTGTATTCTTCGAATATGCGTGTACCCTCGCATCTTCTATTAGCTTCTGATTTTTAATATCCCCTAATCCTCCTTTATCTTCATCACCGGTTGCGTTAGCATTACTCAGCTTCGTCATTTTATATTTCAAACTATCGCCACTAATACTTTTCAAAATAATGACATAATCCGGGTCATAATAATTACTGAAAAATATAGTGTCGGTTGATTTGCCCGTAGTCTTATTTACTGCCCAAAAAAATGCATCGCCAGGCGCACCGCTAGTTCGCGGCAGGATTACAGAAGTATCACCATACAACAAACCCCTGGATCCATATTCAGCTTCCCAATGAAATTCATAGTCTTTCCATTTGCCCAGGTCCTGGAATGTGACTTTGCTATCTTCCATATGCCGTTTTCCTGGTTCGTCGGCAAATGACTTGGTTAAGGGAAAGAAAAGTACGGATAGAATAAGGAGTTTAAGTTTCTTGTTTGCGTGCATAGTTATGGGTTATGATACTTACAAAATAGCAAAAAAAAGCTGGTGAAAAAATTTACACCAGCTTTTATCAAAAAATATGCTTCCCTATTTATTTCATTCTTTCTTCAACTTTATTCCAGTTGACCACGTTCCAGAATGCCGCTAAATACTCAGGACGCCTGTTCTGGTATTTTAGATAATAGGCATGCTCCCATACATCGCAACCAAGCAATGGCGTGCCTTTTACTTCAGCAACATCCATGAGCGGGTTGTCCTGGTTAGGTGTGGAACTCACTTCCAGTTTACCACCCTTTGAAATTAGCCATGCCCAACCACTGCCAAACCTGGTAGTACCTGCAGCATTGAATTTTTCTTTGAATGCATCAAATGAACCGAACGCCGAATTGATAGCCTCGGCTACTTTGCCGCCAGGTTCGCCTCCGGCATTTGGTCCAATACTTTCCCAGAAAAATGTATGGTTCCAATGGCCACCACCATTATTTCTTACTGCCGGGCTGATACTAGCTGCAGCAGCTACCAATTCCTCAATTGTTTTACTTTCATGCTCTGTACCAGCAATCGCTTTGTTTAAATTATCTACGTATGCCTGGTGATGTTTACCATGATGGATCTGCATAGTTGCAGTATCAATATGAGGCTCTAAAGCGTCATGATTATATGGAAGAGCCGGTAATGTAAATGCCATAATTATTATTTTGATTAGTGAAAAAATATTGACAAATTTAAGCGAATTAAACCGGTAAAAAGATTTGAACTCCTATCTTCTTTCCCTGAAAAAATCCTGCATCAGTTTGGTGCAAGCTTCATGAGATACACCAGCCAGTAATGTTGTTTTTGGATGGAAAGCTGATCCATTCTCACCCAGGGCCAAAAATTTACGATATCCATTCTTCTCATCCGGTGCACCATATACTATTCTCGCAATTTTGCTCCAATACAATGCCCCTGCACACATCAGGCAAGGTTCAACCGTAATATAGATGGCGGCTTCCGGTAAATACTTTGCTCCCAAATAATTAAAAGCAGAAGTAAGTGCAATCATCTCCGCATGTGCCGTGCAATCATTCAATTTTTCTACCTGGTTGTATCCACGTGCGATCACTTTGTTTTGCATCACAACTATCGCACCAACTGGAACTTCGCCTTGAGTAAAAGCACGCTCTGCTTCCTTTAAGGCCAGTTTCATAAAATGCTCATCGGATATCAGCATATTTTAGTTTTTCATAATTTTTGAATAATTCTATCTCTTTTAATTTATCACTCTGATCACTGGTCGCTTTTTATTACTTTCACTTCAATCATTTTTGTTTCTCAAATCAAGGTCAAATTTAAGTTAATGGATGAGATAACCGCAAAGCTCCTGCAAATACAGAAATATTTTGAGTCAGGTGCAACAAGGCCGTATTCTGCAAGAAAAGAAAGACTCCAATCGCTTAAACAGGCAATAAAAGATCATGAAGAAGAAATCTATGCAGTGCTATTTGCAGACCTAAAAAAAAATAAGGAAGAATCTTATGCAACTGAACTAGGCCTTGTTTATGCTGAATTAAACAATTGTATAAAACATTTGCGACAATGGATGGAACCCGAAGATACTGGAACTGATATTTTGAACTTACCTTCAAAAAGTACGATTTATAAAGATCCGCTTGGAGTGGTGCTTATCATTTCGCCATGGAACTATCCCTTCCAGTTATTGTTCATCCCAATGGTGGGAGCCATAGCCGCCGGCAATTGCGTGGTACTCAAACCATCTGAGACTGCTCCTGCCACAGAAGCCATAATTGAAAAGATCATCACAAAAACTTTCCAGGTCGATTTTGCCTTAACGGTAAAAGGCGAGGGCGCAAAAGTGGTTCCCGCAATGATCAACAACTTCCGCTTTGATCATATTTTTTATACAGGTAGCACTGCTGTAGGCAAGTCAATCTATAAAATGGCTGCCGAACAATTAGTTCCTGTAACTCTTGAACTCGGTGGCAAAAGTCCCTGCATTGTAGAAGAAGATGCTAACCTAACGGTAGCCGCTAAACGAATTACCATGGGTAAATTCATTAATGCCGGGCAAACATGCATAGCACCAGATTATTTACTCGTACATGAAAAGATAAAGGATCAGTTTATCTCAAAGATGAAATCCACTATTGATAAATTTTATACAAACGATCCATCAACGAGTTATGATTATGGAAAGATAATTTCTGCCGGGAGATTTGATAAACTGGTAAGTTATCTTTCAAACGGACACGTGGTTCATGGAGGAGATTTCGACAAAGAGAGTTCATACATCGCCCCTACACTTCTTACTGAAGTTTCCGTTGATGCAGCAATCATGCAGGATGAAATATTTGGTCCCATCCTTCCCATTATCTCTTATAAAACTATGGATGAAGCCCTTGCAGTGATAAAGAAAAATCCAAATCCACTGGCATTTTATTTATTCACTTCAAGCAATAAAAAAGAAGAAGAATGGATGTCAAGAGTGGCATTTGGTGGAGGTTGTGTGAACAATACCGCCTGGCATTTTACCAACCACCACTTTGCATTTGGGGGTATTGGTGAAAGTGGTATTGGCGCTTATCATGGCAAACATAGTTTCGACCTGTTCACTCACCGAAAGCCCGTGCTTAAAACGCCGACATGGTTTGATCCCGCAATAAAATATCCCGGGTTTAAAGGAAAGCTGGGGATGCTTAAGCTGTTTATCAAATAGCCAGCTCAATTATGATTACAATACCTTTGCACCCGGAGCGCAAATAATCATGAACTTAAAAAAAAAGGGAATCAGTTTATTTTATCCCTTAAGAATGAAATTTTCCTCATTAACTAAGGTAGGGATGGACATCAGGGAAAATAAAAATAAAACAGCGCCAGAGGTAAGTATCTATTCTTTGTCTGTAGTAAATAATAAAGGTGAAGAGATCTCCCTGAAAGATTTTAAAGGCAAAAAGCTCCTGTTTGTAAATCTTGCCAGCCAGTGTGGTTTCACACCTCAATATCACGAGCTCGAAGAATTATATCGCAATCATAAGGATAAACTGGTAGTACTAGGTTTCCCTTCAAATGATTTTGGTGGCCAGGAACCTGGAACTGATGAAGAGATCGCTTCCTTTTGCCAGGTAAATTTCGGCGTAACCTTTCCGCTTTTCAAAAGATCAGAAATAAAAGGTGAGGCTCAGCAGCCGGTCTACCAATGGTTAAGCGATCCTTCTCTTAATGGATGGAATGAACAACAGCCGACATGGAATTTTTGTAAATACCTGGTAGATGAAAATGGATTCCTGATGAACTTTTTTTCTGCTTCAGTTTCGCCCTTATCCACAGAACTGCTTGAAGCGATTTTAATCAGTTAATTGTTTCTCGTTTCTCGTTTTTTGTCATCCGAACGAGAAAGGATAAACGCTTAAACAGGACAATGCTCATGATAATTCTCTAACACGATGGATGTGTGCTCAAATTCAAATCCTGAATAATACACCAGTATCTCATCAAGTATCGATTCGATTTCTTCAATGGATGGCGATGTTACAAGTCTTCCCCTATATTCTTTAATGTTGGGCATTCCTTTAAGATAATTTGCATAATGCCTTCTCATTTCGAATATTCCCACAACCGGGCCCTTCCATTCGAATGATTTGTGAAGATGCTTTTTACAGACTTCAATTCTTTCTTCAATGGTAGGCGCAGCTAACAGCTGGCCCGTGGCCATATAATGTTTTATTTCCCTGAATATCCATGGATAACCGATAGCGGCCCGACCGATCATGATGCCATCTACCCCATACCTGTTTTTATATTCGACAGCCTTTATTGGAGAATCGATATCTCCATTTCCAAAAATGGGAATCGTGATCCGTGGGTTCTCTTTTATCTTTGCAATAAGTGTCCAATCCGCTTCACCTTTGTACATCTGCGTACGTGTGCGACCATGAATGGCCAGAGCTTTGATACCCACATCCTGTAATCGTTCGGCAGCCTCTTCTACATTTTTGGTATTTTCGTCCCAGCCTAATCTTGTTTTAACTGTTACGGGTAAACTCGTACTCTTAACGACTGCAGATGTGAGCCTTTCCATTAGCGAAAGATCTTTTAGCACCCCCGCGCCTGCACCACGACAGGCAACTTTCTTAACCGGACAACCAAAATTTATGTCCAGCAAATCGGGTTGAGTTGCATCTACGATTTTTGCCGCCATCGCAAGGCTTTCCTCGTCACCACCGAATATTTGGATTCCCACAGGCTTTTCATAATCAAATATATCAAGCTTCTTACGACTCTTTATTGCATCACGTATCAAGCCTTCACTGCTGATAAATTCAGTGTAAAGCAGATCCGCTCCATTATCCTTACATACCGCCCGAAAAGGCGGATCGCTAACATCTTCCATTGGGGCCAACAACAAGGGAAACCCGGGAAGTTTAATATTTCCAATTGAAACCATCTTCTAAAGCTGAATTTTTAACAGATAATATGAGGCCAGGTAATAATTCATAAGGCATAATTCATAATTCATATTCCAAGAGTGTAAATTTACGCACTTATAAATAAATGGCTATTATGGAGGATTGGAATTTAAAGCAGGGTAGTTACCCGATTCAGTTTGGTATCCTGCTTGGCCTCACAGCAGGAGGTTTAATTCTTTCAGGTTTATTGGCAGACGTGATCTGGGGAATGATGGTAGGAGGAGATCTCCCACAGGATTTAAAGTTGATGTTGCAGCCAAAATATTACAATGTCAATATGGTTCTCCAGGGAGTTTCTACCTTCCTGATATTTTTCTTGCCTGGGATCACCCTTGCAACAATCTGTTATAAACGGCCGAATTATTTCCTGGGATTTAACCAGAAATTTAATTATCAACAGGTTTTACTGGTAATATTGATCCTGGTGGCAACTATTCCTTTTGCCGGTGCGTTGGGAGAAGTGAATAAGCTGATCCCCATCCCTGCAGAATGGGCCAGAAAATTTAAGGGATGGGAACTCGATAGGGAGACACAGGAAGCTTCATTTCTTAAAATCAACAGTATATACAAGTACCTGCTTTCTATGTTAATAATGGCGGTTTTACCCGCAGTATTCGAAGAAGTTTATTTCAGGTCAGGATTGCAGAATATTCTCACCCGCTGGTTTCGGGGACCCTGGATAGCAATCATTCTCACGAGCATTATTTTCAGTATTATCCACCTCTCATATTATGGATTCCTGGTGCGGTTCGGACTGGGAGTAATTTTGGGAATGCTATTTTATTATAGCAAAAATGTATGGTTACCCATACTCTTTCATTTCTTATTCAATGGGATCCAGGTTACATTTATTTTTATTATGACAATGAATGGGATCAAAATAAAGAAAGACCTGGAACAAAGCTTTCCGCTCTGGATGGGGTTGATTGCTATCGTTGCACTTACTTATCTCTTTTTGAATTTTAAACGAAAATCAGCAGAATTGCAATTACGTTATGTCGGTGATGTACCGGAAAAGAACAATTTATCACAAG
>JBKJPO010000038.1:0-16038 GCA_046595095.1 Chitinophagaceae bacterium | reverse complement strand
TTTCGTGGTTTTCTAAACTCATATTTTCTGCTCTGAAGGCCAAGCCAATACTTATACAGTTGAGCAAAATAAAATATATTCTCATCCGGTTTTACATTTTCATGTATAATACCATTGGATATTAATATTTCCTTCAACTCTTCTACAGATTTGCTATCAAGTAACTTCTCATTTTCATTAAATATTTTCTCCAGCAAATCGTACAATTCTGTTTTGTATAAAAATATTTGTTTATAGCTATCCCCCTTTTCCTTCAAATAATTAAAGATTATCAATAAGTCTTTATTAAAATCTTCACGAATTAAATCATCAAAGTGGAGCTTAACAGCATTATCTCTATTCTCCCTTGATGCGATTGAATACCGAAATAATTTCTTATAATATTTATTAATACAATGAGTTATGACCGGGCAAAAGCCAGCAGCAAACTATAGTCCCCACTATCGGCCGTTTTTACTGCTTTGAGGTAGGCTGTCCGTGCATCGCCCTCGCTGAAGGTTAGCACCCCAGCTGAATAAAGGCTGCTTGTATATTTTTTCTATGATGATGTCTGCCATTAACCGGCTGTGCCGTCCGTTGCCATTGGGGAAGCAATGTATACTTACGATACGGTGTTTAAACCGGACGGCAATTTCTTCGGGTAGGTAAGTGTTATGCTCTGCCCAATAGTTCACATCATCCAACAAAGTTTTTAACTCCACAGGTATTTGCCATTTATCCACCCCAATATTTTTATTGGTTTTCCTGAACTCCCCTGCCCATGCCCAAACCTTTCCATACATCCTTTTGTGAAGATCTCTTACAAAAGCTTCTGTAAAAATGGCCTGTTGCCTGAAGTTTCGTGTTAGGGTCCATTGCACGGCCTGTTCAATATTCTGTTGTTCAAATTCATCTAATTCACCACGGGTGGCAATGGTTGGAATAAGCAGCCCCTCTTTTTCATCTTCGTCTAAGGGAGTTTGTCCATCTATGTAGTCCAAATCTAATCCCATAAAATTTTAGGCATTTCGTTTACGATTTCAGCTGCCCTTTCTTTGATGGCTTTTTCAATTCGCTTTTTTGAATTGGCCTGGTCTTCGAGTTTCATGGTATTGGCAGTGCGGAGGACAATTTGTGTGGCCAATTCCTTAGCCTTCCTTTCAATAAGTTCCTCTAAAGATCCGTCTTCTGGCACAAAGCCGTACACCAACTGCATGTCCATAGCCCTGGCTATTTCTTTCAGCGATTTGATGGTAATAGAACCATCTTTTTCCCTTTTTTCAATATCTTGAATGCCTTGCTTGGAAACAGCCAATTTATTCCCCAATTGCAGCATAGACATACCAATGGCGGTACGGATGGCTTTTATCCAACCGGTAGGGGGAAGAGCAACCTGTTTTAACGAAGCAAAGCTCAACATTTTCTTGTTTAACTGTTGCAGTTGAAGTGATTTTTTGCCCATAAAGTAAAGTTATAGATAGATTTTTACTGCGCAAAAGTAAAGCTATAACTTGACAAATACAAAAAAATAGTCAAGCTATAGCTTGACTTTGAAACAAAAATAGTAAAGCATTAGCTTGTCTAAATGCAGTTATATTATGCATTATACTATTGATTATCAATGCATATCTAAGGAAACTGCCTTATGCTTTTTCAGTGTCTTGAATTAGCTATTGTTTTAGAAACCTTAATGTTTTTAACTCCCCTTCAGTATTATACGATGATAGTACAAAAGTTCCCGTGGGTAATGATGAGAGGTTTAACGAAATAATATTGTTGCCTTTTACAAGTGAAAATGATTTATTCAATATTGCAACTCCCTGCGTGCTAGTGATATAGATTGCTACTATATCTGCTGATGCTGAAGATATACTTAACTGGGCGGTTGATGTAACTATTGACGGAGCCATTGCAGTAATATCAAAACCTTTTGATTTGCCATAAACAGCCACAACTTTTGAGGTTCCAAATTTTCCATCCAAATCACCCACCTTCAAACGGTAAAACACTTTACCGGATGATGACCTGTCTTCAAAGTTAAAAGGCTGCTGGCAACGAAACCTGTCTGCCTGAAAAGTATTTATAGCAGTATAATTGATAGCGTCGTTTGAACGTTCAATTACAAAATTTGCATATTGCAGAAAACAAACCACTGACCAATTAAGCTTCGTTGCATTAGCTGATTGAGATGCTTCAAAAGACTTAACACGTACCGGCACACTATCAGCGGGTACAGTTTGACTGATTGCAATCGTCGAAACGATTAGTGAAATCGAAACCAATAACTTCTTCATAATATATATTTAAAAAAATATTGCCTATCTCAAATTAGTTTCTCTCAAAAGTAAAAGTATGAAGAAAGCGTGTAACGGAAAGAAAAAAGCCGCGAATACTCCAGCTTTACTGCAAACATTCTTTGCAGATTAAGGGTGATTAATATTATGCAAATGACCAATAAGGGCCATTATGAAAGCAAAGAATTTCATGAAGTGCAAAGTTAAACTTACCTGATTGTGAATCACAATCAAAAATTGTAGGTCTGTTGGCTCTTATTTCCGGTACTTAGGTTTCTATAAGCTGTTGTAAGTCGCCCCGGAAAGTGTTTTCTGTTGCGTTGCCAAATTTATAGCGGCGATTAATGCTTTCGAAGTATTAATCTATGCCCATTCGTTAGTAATAGTGTATTTTGAGACAGTTGGGCAAATTACAAATGAACAGGTTCGCTTTTATTCCGATTTTTATGAATACTGTAGGTAGAAGATTCAGCTTATTTAGTATTCGTTGGTTATTTAGTTATTTTGTGTCTCTACTTTCCAATACAAAACTTACTAAATATATAATCCAATCTATCCTCATTCGTCACCTCTCCTGTAATTTCACCCAAAAAATGCAAACACCGCCGAATATCAAGCGACAACAAATCGCCAGGCAAATTATTCTGAAGCCCTTCAAGAATTTCGCCCAACGATTTCTTTACTTCCAACAGAGCTTCGTAATGTCTTGCATTAGTCACGATGGTATTTTCTGAAGCAGGGTTATTGTGAATGATGGCATCTACAAGTCGTTCTTTTAATATGGGAATCTGCTGGTTTTCTTTCGCAGAAATAAATAACAACTCAATACCGGCGAATTTTTGTTCGGCTTCTGAGATTGGCATAAGATCAGCTTTGTTACCAATGAGCAGGTAATTCCTTTCTTCCCGGTTCATCCCGAGCACGAGTAAACGCAGCTCTTCGGCACCTGTAGTTTGCACATCAAAGATGTATAAAACAAGATCGGCATTCTTCATCTTTTCAAGACTCCGCTCGATACCAAAACTTTCGATCACATCACCGGAATGGTCACGGATGCCGGCTGTATCAATAAGGCGAAATAAGATACCATCAATATTTATCACTTCCTCGATGGTGTCGCGCGTAGTACCGGCTATCTCGCTTACTATTGCACGATTCTCATTGAGTAGTGTGTTTAATAAAGTTGATTTACCGGCATTTGGTTTGCCGACAATGGCCACACTCACTCCATTACGAATCACATTGCCAAGACGAAAAGATTCCAGCAACCTGTTCGTTGAACTTTGCAAACTTTCGATCAATGCATTGAAACGCTTACGGTCTGCGAATTCAACGTCTTCGGTTGCGAAATCAAGTTCAAGTTCGATAAGCGAAGAGAACTGGATAAGTTGTTCGCGTAAGGCTTTTAATTCCTGGGAAAAACCTCCACGGATATTGTGCAATGCTGTCTTATGCGAAGCAGAAGTGTTTGCTGCGATGAGATCGGCAACAGCTTCTGCCTGGGTAAGATCGAGCCGGCCATGGATGAAAGCGCGGAGTGTGAATTCGCCGGGCTTCGCGAGCCTGGCACCAAGTTCAATGCAGGCACGCAACACCTGCTCCTGCACGTATGGCGAACCATGACAACTGATCTCCACCACATCTTCGCCTGTGTATGACCGTGGGCCTTTAAAGATCGAGACCACTGCTTCATCGAGTACTTTATTTTCATACTTTAAAAAGCCAACGTGTAATGTATGCGAGGCTTGTTCTGCAAGATCTTTTGCATGGAATAATTCATTGATGATCTGCATCGCATTTGCTCCACTCAACCGGATCACACCTATCGCTCCAATGCCGGGAGGTGTAGCGAGCGCTATGATGGTATCGTCCCAGCCTGTGAGTTTGTTGTGCATGGGGCAAAGATAAGTGATCGTGGCTGAGGTTTTTTTGAACCACGAAGACGCTAATGCACGAAGAAGCAGGAAGTCTTAGTGTTTTCATTATGCTTTAATCCTGGTGTCGGAGGTTAAAAATTATATCTCCTCACTCTCCTGTTCAACAACAATCGAATCATAATCCCCATTCAGCGCATACCATCCAAAGATTGAAAAGCCAATAGCGATGGGAATGAAGATCATGATGATAATAATCCAGGGAATCGGATTTGTAATATCCCCCTTCAATCCGGAATTTACATTTTTGATCGCGCTGATCAATAGAATGATAATGGCAACGGGGCCGATCAACATCCAGGGAATTCCAAGGATATGTTTAAGCTTTTTCATCACTGCGTTTGTTTACAATTTTATTAGATAGGTATAAGCTTCCAATTACGAAACCTAATAATGCAATACCAATGGGATACCATAACCCTGATAAATGATCCGAACCAGGAAGCGTGGTAATAAGTGTGGCAATAAAAGGCACAAGCCCGCCAAATACGCCATTGCCGATATGATACGGCAAGGACATGGAGGTATAGCGAATCCTTGTCGGAAAGAGCTCCACCAAAAATGCGGCGATGGGCCCATAGACCATTGTTACAAACAACACCATCACAAACACGAGCCCGATCATTATATATTTACTTCTTGAGGAAGGAATAATTTCCCTCCTGATCTCTGCCTCACGGGCAAGTCCCTGGGTTACCATAGTCTTGCTGGTAATCATTTCCATTGAACCATCCGAATAATTTTTTGTAAAAATATGCGTGTTATTTATTTTATCTTTTTCATCTGGCCTGGCGATATTATTTTTATCACTGCTTTCTGATACCATTATTTTCAGCGAGGTATTTGATTGGTTATATAATTCCTGGAAAATTGGCCGGTACAAGAGAGCACCGAGCAACATGCCCGCAAGCATTATATTCCTTCTCCCCCATTTATCCGACAACCAGCCAAAAAAGATAAAGAAAGGTGTAGCAAGCAAGATGGCGATGAGAATAATATTATTTGCGGCTTCATATTCTATATGGCATTTGGTAAGCAGGAAATTTTGCGCATAGAACTGGCTGGTATACCAGATCACCCCCTGGCCCATGGTTGCACCAAACAATGCCAGCAAAACCATTTTAAAATTTTCCCTTTTTCCAAAACTCTCCTTCAAAGGATTTGAGGAGGTATGCCCGGCTGCCTTTAATTTGGAGAACAAAGGTGACTCTTTCATATTGAGCCGGATAAAAATAGAAACGATGACGAGCACTATCGATAAAAGGAAAGGATAACGCCAACCATTACCCGAAGTAAATTCTTCCACACCTACCAGGCGCCTGGTACCGAGTATAACGCCTAATGAGAGAAACAATCCGAGTGTTGCCGTGGTTTGAATCCAACTGGTATAAAAGCCTCGCCTCCCGGCTGGTGCGTGCTCTGCTACATAAGTTGCAGCACCGCCATATTCGCCGCCTAGCGCCAGTCCCTGTAATAGCCTCAGTAATAAAACCAGTATGGGAGCAAGCACGCCAATGGTTTCATAAGAGGGAATACAGCCGATTAGAAAAGTGGCTCCACCCATCATGACCAGGGTGATGAGGAATGTATGTTTACGACCGATGATATCTCCCAGCCTGCCGAAAAATAAAGCTCCGAATGGGCGAACTATAAATCCCGCAGCAAAAGTGGCAAGGGTTGATAACAACGAAATCGTTGGATTTTCGTTTGGAAAAAATTTCGCGGCGATGATGGTTGATAAACTACCGAAAATATAAAAATCATACCATTCAATAAGTGTTCCTACAGAAGATGCAGTGATCACTTTCCAGATATCTTTTGGACTTTTCATGTATGAGTTTCAGATTGCAAAAAATGAGAGATGTTCGATTAAAAATATTGCAATTTTTTAGAATATAAAAAAAACAGTTGAATGGTTCAATGGTTCGTGAAGACACTAACCATGGCAAGGGTGATATACACTTCAATGATTCGTAAAGACACGAATCAGGGCGATGATGATATTTACTAATCAGGGCGATGGGATCAATGGGTCGTGAAGACACGAACCATGGCGATTGGACATTAAAGCTGTCAATTTTCAACTCTCATCGTCCACTCTCTACGCTCAATTGTACAATGAAAAAAGCCTCAGTTTCCCGAGGCTTTAAATTTATATCACTCAATAAAAGAATTATTCCTGGATCGTAAATGTGATAGGCTGCTCACGGAAAGCTTTTACATAGCGGCCGTTCTGTTGGGCAGGTGTCCATTTTGGACCTTTCCTGATTGCATTAACTGCAACCTCTGAAAGTTTTGAGCGTTTCATAGTCAACGCCTCAACGTCACTTACATTACCTTCTTTATCCACTACAAACCTTACGCGGCAAGTTCCGGATTCTCCTGCTTCAGTAAGCTCATCGATGTTCTTCTGGATCTCCTTGGTTACATATCTTGTCCATGCACCTTCACCGCCTGGAAATGCGGCTTCGATTTCCACTTTTGTGAAGATCTTATCCTCATCTTCCTTAACCGCGGGTGGAGCCTGCACTACTTGTGTACCTTTATCTTCAACCGGGGGAGCAATAATTCCCTGGTCTTTTTCACCTTCCTGGTTTTTAAGATCTACCACAGCTTCCTGGATCTTTTCCATTTCCGGTGGCTTTTCATCAGGCTTTACTTCCTCATCCTTTACAATTTTGGGTGGAGTAAATTTAACCGTTTCAATTGGAGGTGGCGGTGGTAATTTTGGTGGTGGCGGTGGCGGTGGTGGCTTCTTCTCTTCAACCTTCACTTCTTCAAGTGCCAGGTCCTTCACGTTCAATTCTTTGTCGGCATCACTGTCGCTCATACTATTTGCAACGATTGAACCTATAAAGATCAACGCGGCAATTGCAGTGGTGATAAGGAGCGCAAGACCGATACGCCGATTGTAAGTTTTGCGCAGCTCGTAAGCACCGTAAGATTTATTCCGGCCATCAAAAATGATGTCGAGTAAATCTGCGCTTAAAATTTTATTGCTTTCCATAATAATTAAATTCGATTAGAAATTAGATTCATGGGGCATATTATTCCATAAATTCATTTGGCCAATTTTATTATTTAACTCCTCCAGCCTGCTCCGTCATCTGGATGAGTTTATATTCATCATCAGAAGGATCAATCATAGCATAGCGCTTGATGTCGTTGATGGCCATCTCGTCAAGCATATCCACCGCATTTTTGTATGTAGCATCCTTATTGGGCTTGATGGTAATAAACAGGTCATCAACCGGGGTTGATTTTTTCTTATCAATTATGATCTTCCTAACATCCTTATAACCCGTTGTCTGGATTTTCATGAGATCATTTGCAAAATAATAATATACTACATCCCCTTTACCCAACAAGATCGTTAGAGCTCCTGATTCTTTGATCCTCGTATCATCCTCAGGCTTGTCTGTATCCTTTGGCATAGCAAGATTCATTGCAGTGGGCTGCTGCATGGTGGTGGTGAAGATGAAAAAAGTAATCAATAGGAAACCAAGATCCACCATAGGTGTAAGATCCACCCTGGTTGACATTTTCTTTGACTTTTTGACACCGACACCTTTTTTATGGCCACCGCCGCCGGAAGTATCCATTTCTGCCATGGTAGTATTTTTAGTTTTTTATTAAATAATAACATTTGCGCATGCCACCTATTCTATAACCTGGCTGGCAACACCTTTTCTGTGTAATTCACTGTCTTCCGGTACACCTTCCGGGGTAGTAACCAACTGGTACTTAAAGATTTCATTCTTTTTGAAAGCTTCAATCACCGATTTGAAAGCTGTGTATTTGGCATTATTATCTCCCTTAATAAGGAAATTTATTTTCCTGCCTGAGAATGCATTAGCAGCCGCATTGATCCATGCTGAAAGTTCATTGCTTGCCGAATCCGTAGGAATACCGGTGATGTTGAACTTTTTTCTCTCTTCTGCCGGTACCCTGTTGAACTGGTTCATCTGTGCAAAGGGTGTAGCTACAAGCGAATTTGCCTTTGCGAATTTAAGATCATCGGCGGAAAGATTCAATTGACGTGCAGTATTAAGCTCATCTATTACATCTGCTCTTACATCATCACTCATTTCCAGGAAAACTTTTCCATCCTTATCAATTGATAAGAGGAATTTTTTATCCTCGGGAGCTGCCTTTGCAGCTACTGAACTTGGTGTGGTAACTTCAACATTTTCCTCCGGTTTGAACTTGGTTGTCAATATAAAGAAAGACAACAGGAGAAAAGCCACATCACACATAGCTGTCATATCAATTGTGGTACTGCCCCGTTTTATTTTGCCTCTTGACATGGTAATTAATTTATTGATTATTTAGACTCAAAATTGAAACAATTCCATACAGCTTACCTGTAAAGAGATGCAAAACTCTGGGTTAAAGTAAATCCTGATTCATCAATACCATAAGTAAGGCCATCGATCTTGGTAGTGAATGCATTATATGCAATAATGGCAATGGCTGAAGTACCGATACCTAATGCTGTATTGTACAATGCTTCAGAGATACCTCTTGACAAAGCACTTGCAGCAGAAGCTCCGCCTGCTTCACCTAGCGCACTGAAGGAGTTGATCATTCCGATTACCGTACCCAACAAACCGAGTAGTGTAGAAACAGATGCTAATGTTGAAAGAAAGACCAGGTTTTTTTCCAGCATGGGCAGTTCCAGCGCAGTAGCTTCTTCCACTTCTTTCTGAATCGCCAATACTTTTTGTTCGGTATTGTATTCAGTATTGCCGATCATTTCTTTGTATTTGCGAAGGCCGGCTTTCATTACATTTCCAACAGAACCTTTTTGCTTATCGCATTCTGCCAAAGCAGCATCTACATTTTTATTGGCAAGATAGTATTGTACTTTCCTGATGAATTCTGCATTCGAGCCACGTCCTGAAGCTTTGATAACAGTAAGAGCTCTTTCGATACAAAAAGTAACCACAATGAGGAAGCAACCAATAAGGATTGGTACAATGATTCCACCTTCATACATTTTAGCAAAACCTCCGATAGGACCTTCGTGTGTAGGCCAGAATCCGCCAGCTTTATCGGGTTTGGTAAAATTTGCATCAGCTCCGATCACGAAACGCCAAATTACATAGCCCGCGAGGATACAGATAAGCGGTGCAAGCCAGGAAATAGCATTACTGGATTTTTTAGCCTGTACCGAGGTAGTCGCTTTTACGTTTGATGCAGTTGGATTTGTTTCTGCCATGACTTTGAGATTTTTAGTGAATTAAGTTAATGATTGAGGTTTATCTTTTTGACTTTACAATTCTAATGAAATTTGCGTTAAAACCATTATTGCAGTGAACTTTATTTTTTAGCAGGCTCACAAGTTAATAAAATTAAAGTATGAAATACAAGCTGATCCCCGATTTAATCTTTCATTTTTCCCAGTTCGAATCCCGCTTTTATTAATCCTGGTTCAGATAGAGGCAACTGTTCAAATCCAACACCATGGCATATCTTATGATGAGGGTACTTGCTACATTACATAGCCGATTAGCCTGACCTGTACAATAAGTTTGGCGGCCCGGGTTACGTTCAGGTTGTGGAAAAGAAAGTCGAATTCAAGAAGTAGGGATTGCGGGGAAAATTTAATAGGATTCAATTAATGATGTAACCCATTTTGAAAAGATAAAATATCATTCTCTTATCATTTATCCTATCAAAACGAATTATTCGTACCTGAGTGCAACAATTGGGTCAAGTTTGGAGGCTTTATAAGCTGGATACAAACCTGCGAACAAGCCTACAAGTGAGCATACAATAATACCAATTGCAACCCAGGCCCAGGGTACAACGAAGCCGGTATCCAACACGATGCCGAACAAATTTCCTACAAGTACGCCAAGGAATATTCCGATTACTGCGCCCATAATGCTGATCAGGATGGATTCAAAAAGGAACTGTTGCCTGATGCTTCTTTTCGTTCCACCCAATGCTTTTATCAGGCCTATTTCGCGCGTGCGTTCATTAACCGCTACCAGCATAATATTCATCAGCCCGATAGCGGCGCCAAATAAAGTGATAAGACCAATGAATGCCGCACCAAGCGTAATGAATCCCAGGCTGCTCATAAACATCTCTGCAATGCTGTCGCTTTTTTCAATAAAGAAATTATCGTCTTCAGTAATATCGAGTTTTCGCACAGGTCGGAATGTACCCTTTGCCTCACCAATAGCTCCTTCCATATTCTTCACATTATCTACCATCACGCCAATGTTGAATGAAGTTGAAGATGGGTTGAAAACACGCCGGATATTATTGTAAGTTGTTATAATAACATTATCCGCGTTCAGGAATGCACTGGATCCTTTTTTTGCTAATACTCCTGTTACCAGGTATTTCATATTGTTGACCTTGATAATCTTTTCCAATGCACGCTGCGGGTTATTGCCAAAAAGTTTTCTTGCCACACCATCTCCGAGCACGCAAACACTTCTCCCACTGGAAACATCGATATTATTGAAATTTCGCCCACCAAGAATTTTGTACCCGCTAAGCCTTAAATAATTTTCATCACCACCGAGCATACTGATGTTAGGATTTGTTTTCAGTTTCTCATATTGTATGGTTATATCCCTTCGCCCCCGCAAAGAGATACTTACCATTGCGGGGAATGTGTAACGTTCTTTAAATTCCCTGGCCTGGTCATAGGTTATTATTCTCCCCATGTTTGACTTCTTTTGCTTAAGGGCGCTTTTTGTCGTTTTGGTAACGTCTTCCTGGTTGCCCCCCATGTGGATCTTCCTATCTTTAAAACGGATGGCAAAGGCATTTGCTCCCATTGTAGAAAAGCTTTCACTAAGACTTTGGTTCATCGCTTCTGTAGCAGTAATGATTCCAATCAATGCCATGATGCCAAATGCAATGATGGCAACAGTGATGCCTGTACGCAATTTGTTTGCCTTAACTGTGCGGAAAGCGAGGGATAGAGAATCGGCTAATTGCATTGCATAAAGTTATGGGAAATGGAGATGCTAAGTTGGTAGAATTACAGTTGTCTTGAATATGTTCATGACAAATTATTATAAAATTATTTTAAAATTCCGCCAGATGCCAAAACCCCAAAGGGGTTAAATATTTGTAGCCCTGTTCAACATCTAGTTCTTATAATACAACCAATCAACCAACAATCCCGGCATCACGCCAAATAAAATCAATAGCACAACGACCACTATCAACATAAATTTAAATCTACGGCCAGCATCCATATCAGAATGTATACTATCTGCGGCTACTGATTTAAAATACATGGCTTGGATGATCCGGAAATAATAATATGCACTTATCGCAGCGCAGATCACGGCAAAGATTACAAGCCATGAGTGACCGCCATTTTTTACTGCGGCCAGCAACATATAAAATTTGGCTGTGAAACCGGCCGTGAGTGGAATACCGGTGAGCGATAATAAAAATATCGTAGCTGCAAATGCAAGCACTGGTTGTTGCTTTCCCAAACCATTAAATCCTTCAACAGTATAATCGTTCATCCTGATTAAAATAGCAAACAAACCAATAGATGCAAGACAATAAGCAGCTGTGTACAAGACCAGGCCCTCTCGTGCTGTATCGTTGAGTGCAAAGATGGCAAACAACATAAAACCAGCCTGGGCAATACTTGAATACGCAAGCATGCGTTTTACACTTTGTTGGAATACCGCCGTAAGATTGCCGATAAGTAATGTAGCGGCAGTTATTACCACGACCAGGTTTTGCCAGTCGCCCTGCATTCTCCCAAATGAAGATTCGAAAAGCCTGATGAATGCCATAAAACCTGCAGCTTTTACTATAGTAGCCATGAAGGAGGTGAATACCGTTGGTGCTCCATCATATACATCGGGTGTCCAGAAATGAAATGGCACCGCGGATACTTTAAACCCAAGCGAAATAAGCATCAAGACAAGACCTACACCCATCATTACCGGCATATGCTGCCCCTCCCCAAGATTCATGTTATCAATATAAAATGAGCCGAGGCTATTTCCTCCATACATGAATGCAATTCCCATCAACATGATGCCTGTCGAGAATGCCCCCATGAGGAAATATTTTAGCGCGGCTTCATTACTTTTCAAATTGCGTTTATCGCTTCCTGTTAGCACGTACAAAGGTATAGACATGATCTCAATGCCAAGGAATAACATAAGCAGTGTTTTGAAAGATGCCGCAATGGCTACACCACATAAAACAAAAAAGATAAGCGCAAAATATTCTGAAACACTGCTGCCAACTTTCTCAATATCGCGTGAACTTAAGAGGAAATAAATGAGCGTGCACATCAATACCACTGTGATAAATAACAGGCTGAAATTATCAAACCTCAACATACCCCGCGTGTTTACGGAAAATATGGGGTAACCAAAATACTCCGCAATATTAGCCGCCAATGTCAGCAACAGTCCTGCAATGGCAAGATATTTTGGAGAGGTTTTTGATTTAAGGTAAACTCCGCCAAACATCATAACCACTCCCCAGATCGCTGTCAATATTATTGCATTCATAATTTTCTGTTTGTCATCCTAGCTCAACCTGGCAATTATCTCCTTCACTGTCCCTTCTACTATTTGAATTAAAGGTTTTGGAAAAATTCCCAGGATAAATATCACCAATACGATAACCGACAAGATTAATTTATCGTATCCATTCAACATTTTATATTCATCAGATACTGTCATCTCATTTCCAAGAAAAACTTTTTGAATCATGTTAAGCATATAGACAGCAGCGAGAATTGTGCTTAACCCCGCAACAGCTGCAAACCATGCATTAAAATGATAGAGACCTGCGAACATGGCAAACTCACCTACAAAACCGTTTGTCAATGGCAACCCGATATTTGCAAGGGCGATAATTACGAGAAAAATGGCAAGTGCCGGGGCTTTTATTGCAAGCCCCCCTAATTGTGAAATTTTTCTTACTCCTGTTTTTTTCTCAACAATATCAACTATGATCCAGAGGCCGATAATATTTATTCCATGGTTGAACATCTGTACCATTACTCCCTGCAAGCTGATGGTGTTTGCTGCAAAAATTGCGGCAGCCATTAATCCGATATGGGCTATGGAGGAATAAGCAATAAATCTTTTCAAATCATCCTGCACGATGGCGATACAACTTGCATAGACCATACCTGCTACAGACAAACCAATCACCAAATTATCGAAACGCAAAATAGCATCAGGGAAAATCGGTAGCACCCAACGGATAACTGCAAACACGCCCATCTTCACCATTATACCACTCAACACCATGGTAACCGGGTATGGAGATTGTTCATAGGTATCGGGCTGCCAGGTATGGAATGGAAATACAGGCATCTTTACAGCAAAGGCAAAGAAGAAAAGCCAAAATAACCAGCCTTGTTCAGCAGGTGATAATTGTACTGCATAGAATGCCTTCAGTGTAAATGAATGATCTGAAAATTGCGTTGCAGCAGTATGTTGATACACATACATTATTCCTACCAGCATTACCAGTGATGCAACAAATGTGTAAATGAAAAATTTGAATGTTGCCTGTATCCTGCGTTCACCACCCCACCGGCTACTGAGAAAATAAACAGGGATGAGCGCCAGTTCCCAGAAGAAATAAAACAGGAGAGCATCCATAGATACAAACACACCCATCAACCCGCACTGGCTAAGCAACATGAGGCCATAAAATACATTGGGCTTTTCAAAATTATGTTTGGCCGTGGAAGCCATGATCAACGGAAAGGCAATGGCAGTAAGAAGGGTAAGCATGCGGCCCATGCCATCAAGCCCTACCCAGAAAGAGCTACCAAGATATTTCATCCATACATAACTCACATTATTATACAGGAAGTACTTTGTGTCATCGGCATAAAAAAGACTTGCAACCGAAACACCAAGAGTTGCCAGCGCAATGACCAGTGACCAGGTTCTAACCTTCTTCAGATCTTTAATAAAAAATGCCATAACACCTCCAAGCAATGGCAGCCATAACAACAATTCAGGAAACGTAACGAATTTGCCCAAGATCAATTATTTTACAAACATTTGAATTAAGAATAACACGATGATGCCTACAACCATCATAAGGATATAAGAGCCAACCTGGCCATTTTGTAAAAGCCGAACTTGCCTGCTGCTATAATTTATTCCCCTGCCAATTCCATTTACCAGGCCATCTATAAAAGATCTTTCGATTACTTTATTAAAAAAAACGGAGAGTGACTTTAATGGCTTTACAAAAATGGCGTCGTACAGTTGGTCAACATACCATTTGTCTTCCAATATTTTTCCAAGACCTCTTCGCACCCTGGGTCCACCTTTGAATTTGGTATAATCACGCCATGCTACTATTGAAGCAATTAATACCAATGCAACTGTAGTACCCATAAGAATGTATTCGGTGTAATGCGGGATCTCATGCTTACCCAATATCGCATTTGACTGTGCGAATACCGGGGATAAAAATTTATCCAGCCTGTGGCCGCCATTCATAAAAAGTTCGGGAATGCCAACAAACCCAGCAATAATTGAAAGAACTGCCAGGATAACCAGTGGAATGGTAATTGCCCGCGGGCTTTCATGAAGATGATGAGCCTGTTCCTCTGTGCCCCTGAATTTTCCTTCGAAAGTCATGGACAACAACCTGAACATATACCATGCAGTCATGAGAGTTCCTGTAGCACCAATAAAATACAGTACCGGGTTTTTTGCAAATGCTGACATCAGAATTTCATCTTTTGAGAAAAATCCTGAGAAAGGTGGAATCCCTGCAATGGCTATACAGCCCACCAGGAAAGTGATGTAGGTTATGGGCATCTGCTTTTTTAATCCGCCCATGCTCCGGATATCCTGCTCACCAGACATAGCATGAATAACAGAACCTGCACCTAGGAATAGTAAAGCTTTGAAAAATGCATGCGTCATTACATGGAATACCGCTCCCGTGTATGCGCCAACACCAAGACCAAGAAACATATAACCCAACTGGCTAACGGTAGAGTAGGCCAATACTTTTTTAATATCATTTTGTTTGAGCGCGATAGATGCTGCAAGAATCACTGTAGCCAATCCAACAATAGCAACTACAGTCATGGTAGTAGGTGCGAGGCTATACATCAAATTGCTTCTTGCGATCATGTAAATGCCGGCAGGAACCATTGTAGCAGCATGGATCAATGCTGATACTGGTGTTGGACCAGCCATAGCATCAGGTAGCCAGGTGTACAATGGGATTTGTGCACTCTTACCTGTAGCCCCAACAAACAACAACAAAGTTATTCCAACAATTACCGGTGAATTTATTGCAGAGATTGACGCTACCTTACCATTATTTCCATTGAACAGGTCCAGAAAATTTACCGTTCCAAAAGCATCGATCATCCAGAATACAGCAAGCAAAAATCCCAGGTCGCCGATCCTGTTCATAATGAAAGCTTTCTTCGCCGCATTGTTATAATCCTGGTTCTTAAACCAGAAACCAATCAATAAATAAGAACAAAGCCCCACACCTTCCCAGCCAATGAACATGATAACATAATTGGAACCCAGCACCAACAAAAGCATTGAAAATACAAACAGGTTGAGAAAGGAAAAATACCGGGCAAAATGTTTCGCTGGTTCACCACGCATATACGAAGTTGAATACACATGGATAAGAAATCCAACACCAGTTATGATCAATAAGAATAAAGTGGAAAGCTGGTCAACCTGGAAGGCAAAAGGAATGTGCAGATCACCGATACTGATAAAATCAAATAATGAAATAACCTGTGGAGTGAAACCTTCATTGCGCACCTCCATGAATACCAATATACTCATGATAAACGATGCAAGAATAACCCC
>JBKJPO010000006.1:0-14472 GCA_046595095.1 Chitinophagaceae bacterium | reverse complement strand
GTAACTACCGGTACACCACAACGCATCGCTTCCAGCGGAGGTACGCCAAAGCCCTCAAAAAAAGAAGGATAGATCATGACATATGCGGAAGCCGTCAGCTTGACCAATTCTGTTCGTTCACGGTATCCCGTTAGTACCACGTCTTCCCGAAATTTATAAGACTTTAGACTATTTAAAAAAGATTCATCTTGCCAGGCAATCCTGCCAGCAATCACCAGCTTCATCCCGCTTTTCTGACGTTTCTTAAAAATGGAAAAAGCTTTCAATAAGTTGAGCAGGTTTTTTCTTGGATGGATTGCTCCTGTGAATAAAAAATACTCTCTCCCATCCGAATAAGCCGATTTAGTTTTTTCTCTCTCTTCTAACGAAACTGGTAAAAATTGAGCGGATATACCACTGTAAACTACATCGATCTTTGCGGTGGGAATTTTATATTGTTTTATTATGTCATATTTTGAGAATTCTGAAACTGTTGCGATTGAAGCAGCTCTCTTCAAAAATTTCGGCATAAAAAATTTTGAAAATCTTAAATGGCTCTTCTTATCAAATGCCGGATAATGCAGGAATGAAAGATCATGCACAACAAGACATTGCGGTATGTTTGTATTTAAAGAACAGAAGCCATCAGGACTTACAATCACATCTGCATGGTATTCTTTTGCAACAGCAGGGAGAGAAAAATTATACCAGATCAACCACAATATTGGGTGTCTTGCTCCCGGGCCTTTGATAACCATTGTAACATTGATTGGGAATTGCAGGTTGCCATCAAAAGCGCGGTCAAAAATAAAAATGAATTTGTGTTCGGGATATTTCACCGCCATCCGGGTGAAAGTTTCATAGATAAAATAACCATAGCCTTCAAGATAATCCTTAAGCAGGAAGCGGGTATTTACAGCGATCACCATTTATCCAAAGATTAATGTTTAATGACAAATGGTTAATGGATTCATCGAAGTATTTTCATCTTCACCGTTTCGATCCTGGTTTCACTTACATTTAAAATATCAAATTCAAAATCTCCAAAATTTATTTTTTGTTTCTGTTTTGGGATGGATTTGTTTTGTGTGATTATAAAACCAGAAAGCGTTTCAGCTTCCTCGTCAGCGGTAAAGTTCAGGTTGTATTTTGCTTCCAGGTAATCAAGTTCGAGGCGGCCACTAAAAATGTATTCATCCGCTGATAATTGTTTCTCTACAAATTCTTCTTTCGCATCATACTCATCCCGGATCTCACCGAATATCTCTTCAAGCAGGTCTTCCATAGTAACGATACCGGCAGTGCCACCGAATTCATCAACTACCCAGGCAATTGATTTTCTTTCAGCGCTAAACTTGCTCATTAAATCTGTTGCGCTCATACTCTCCGGAACAGTGGGAATGGGAAGTAAAATCGACCGGAGACTTTCGGGGTTCTTAAACATATCAAGCTGGTGTATATAGCCCTGGATGTTATCTATATTATATTCATAAACCACGAGTTTGGATAATTTTGTCTCCACAAATTTTTCTTTTACCCTGGTCAGTGGTAAGTGTATGTCAATGGCTTCAATTTCTTTTCGCGGGATCAGGCATTCCCGCAAACGTATCTCGGAAAGTGATAAGACGTTTTCAAAAAGCTCGTTATTCAACTCGTCATTTTTTTCTTCAGTCTCACTATGTTTGCTTTGCTGAACAAAATGTTCAAGATCCATTTTAGAAAACACTTCTTTCTTTGCGTGTAGTTTTACATTGAAAATATATTTAAGTATCCACTCCGCCATATTCACAAAAAGGGAGGCTATCCAGGAAAAGGCTGAATAAAAAACCGTCACGATCCAGGTGACAAGGCTGTTGCCCATAAGGCTATCGGCTTTCGCCCTGAAGATCGCTTTGAAAGTAAATTCAAAGAACAGTAAGATTATTGCTGAGATGCAGGTTTCCAGGAAAAGTTGGAGGTAGGTATTTTCAATTTTATACCAGGGGTTATTCCATACAGGTTCCATGATCTTACTCCAGAGCAGCCCATAAATAACAAGTAAAATATTAAAGCAAATAAGAATGGTACCGATGAAACGTGCAGGGCGGTCCATAAATTCTGCCCACACTTTTCCTGTGTAGCTACCCTGTTTTTTTTTCAATTCAACAGTCAGCTTATTCACTGAAACAAATGCTATTTCAACACCGGAAAAAAAACCGGTAAGTAAAAGAGCGAGGCTGATTGCAATAAGTGCCATCCAATCCATAAGGGTAAAAATATAAAATTGCTATGATGTACCGTTGATTATCTATCTAAAAATGCTTTTACTACCACCGTAGCCTCTTCACAAGCCTGGTTTAGATCGTGATTCACGATGGTATGGTCAAATTGCTGGCTGAATGAAATTTCAAATGCCGCTTTATTGATCCTTGCTTCAAGTGATTCTGCCGTTTCTGAACCCCTGCTTTCAAGCCTATTTTTAAGATCATCAATGGTAGGAGCCATGATGAAAATGGACAAGGTGGTTTCTGGAAATTGCTGTTGAACATGAATGGCGCCTTTTACATCAATATCCAGAACCGGGATTTTACCCTGGGTCCAACTTTTTTCCAATTCAGATTTTAGTGTGCCATAATATTTTCCTTCATACACCATTTCCCATTCTACAAACTCGTTATGTAGAATCTTATAATGAAATTCATCAAGACTCAGAAAGTGATAATCAAAGCCATGCTTCTCACTTGCCCTGGGATTTCGGGTAGCGGCAGAAATTGAAAATGCGAGCTGCGGAAATGTTCGAAGCAAATGCCTCGTAATTGAGGTTTTTCCCGCACCTGAAGGAGCGGTTATAATGATGATTTTATTTTGATGCTGAGTCATAAAGTGGGCGACAAGATAATTATGAATTATGAATTACGGATTATGAATTTCATCTTCAGTGAAATGCATGTCAGTTCATAACTCATCATCCCAGAGGGATGATATGTTGGTAGCAACATTGGTCTGGAAGCTTTTTTCATCCCAGAGGGATGATATGTCGGTAGAGATATGATATGTCGGTCGCAAATTTTCATCCTACACGAAGAATATCTGCTCCCAACATTCTAAGTCGTTCATCTATATTTTCATAACCTCTATCTATTTGTTCAATATTCTGGATGGTGCTTTTACCGTCAGCACTTAATGCAGCAATAAGTAACGCTACGCCGGCACGAATATCCGGACTGCTCATCGTAATTCCTTTAAGAGAATGGTGCCTGTCCATTCCTATAACAACCGCCCGGTGCGGGTCGCATAATACAATCTGCGCTCCCATATCTATGAGTTTATCTACGAAAAATAAACGGCTTTCAAACATTTTCTGGTGTACAAGTACGCTTCCCTTTGCTTGTGTAGCAACCACCAATACAATGCTAAGCAAATCTGGTGTGAATCCTGGCCAGGGATGATCATAAATGGTAAGAATTGATCCGTCGAGAAAAGTCTGTATCTCGTAATTTTCTTGCGAAGGGATGTGTATATCGTCGCCCTTGAATTCCAATTTAATTCCAAGTTGCTCAAATTTAGAAGGAATAATTCCCAGGTGCTCCAGGCCGGCATTTTTGATCACGATATCTCCTTTTGTCATTGCCGCCAGGCCAATGAAAGATCCAATCTCAATCATGTCCGGTAAAATTCTATGCGAAGTTCCTTCCAGTTTGCTCACACCCTCGATAGTGAGAAGGTTGCTCCCGATACCGTCAACTTTCGCGCCCATGCTGTTTAGCATCCTGCAAAGTTGTTGTACGTAGGGTTCGCAAGCTGCATTATATATCGAAGTTTTTCCTTCGGCAAGTACAGCTGCCATTACCAGGTTAGCCGTTCCCGTTACACTGGGTTCATCGAGCAGGATCTTCTCCCCAATTAACTTGTTCGCACTTAATTCAAAAAATGCTCCGGAAGAGTTGTAGCTGAATTTTGCGCCTAATTTTTCGAAACCAATAATGTGCGTGTCAAGCCTGCGTCTTCCGATCTTGTCGCCTCCCGGTTTGGGCACATAAGCCTTCTTAAATCTTGCCAGCAACGGACCTGCAAGCATAATGCTACCGCGTAATTTTCCTGTCTTTTTGTGAAAGGAATCACTTTGCAAATAATCAAGGTTTATATCATCAGCCTGGAATCTGCAACTATTCCTGGTAATCCGTTCCGTTTTTACACCAAGGTCTGATAAAAGATCGATCAATAAATTCACATCAATAATGTCCGGAATATTGTTGATAGTCACAATTTTATCTGTAAGTAATACGGCTGAGATAACCTGTAAAGCCTCATTCTTTGCACCTTGTGGCGTTATCTCACCTTTCAATTTATTCCCTCCCTGCACTTCAAATGATGCCATACTAATAAAATTGATTAATGTCTAATGCCCAGCAAAGAAAAGAAATAACGTGAAGATCGGGGTAGGAAGTTTTAACCGAAGAAATGGCTCGGAAATGTAAATTCCCGGATGGATGTGGTTTTGTAATGGCAAACAAAACGAACGAAGCAATCACTCTAAATTTGTTAGTGAAATGCCATGTTGAACCCGTCGACGCCCGGGTTTTCTTTCAATTAGGGGTTGAAATTATTGAAAAAAAAAATCTGCTTAGCTAAGCAGATCCTTTAAAATTATTTCCCGAAAAAATCAATATCTCTTCTTGGTGAATTTGCTGTTATTATTCCGGTTGTTGTTATTATTATTATTGTTATTATTATTGTTGTTATTCCTCCCATCGCGCATATCCCTGCCACCACCACCACTTGGCCTGTTGTTATTTCTCGCTCCGAAATTTTTCCGGAACTTACCAGTATTACTTCCACCAAAATCGTCCCTGTCGCTACGAATATCTGTCCGGTGTTTTACAAATGGCCTGTTATTGAATTCTAGTTCACCTTTAGTTATGGCAGCAAGCTCAGTCTGGATATTATCATCGTGAACAAGCTCTTTATGCCAGTTGCTGTAGGTAAGCTTCATGTAGTAGGCGATCGCATTTGCAAAACCCTGGCGTTTTTCCCCATCTTCTTCCTGTAATGCTTTGTCGATAACGATCTCGATATTTTTACCTAAATGATTATATTTTGGATACCTCTTGGGATAAGGCAGAATCGGTGGCTTTGCTTTTAATGTTTCGCTTGTAGGAATTGGGTATGGACTTTCTACATCAAGTTTGAAATCGCTGATTAAAAACAGGTGATCCCATAGTTTATGACGGAAATCCTCAACATTTTTGAGGTGCGGATTTAAGAAACCCATCAACTCTATTAGCGCATACGCATTTTTCTGGCGCTTCTCCTTATCCTCAAGCGTCAATAGGTATTCCACCATTTTCTGAATGTGCCGACCATATTCCCGGATTATCAAATGATTCCTGGTCGTATTATATTCCATGTTCTCTACATTGCCCATATCAGCAAATGTATGAAGTTAAATCAAAGGTAACAACTACACGATAACCTGGCAGCCCGAGAGTTCTATATATTTGCCTTGTAAGCCCGGAAAATCAAGGTGTTAAGTAGGAATTCTGCCGGGTTTTCTCATTTGCCTCAAGGCAAAAGCCCGGGCAACAAAAATACCAAGTGAATCAAACACCCAATCCCATAGATCGAAGCTTCTGTTTGGAACAAACAAATACTGGACAATTTCAGTAATGATTCCCCAGGATATCATCAACCAGACAATCCAGCTGAGGGCATGCCTGGGATTAATTTTCGGAAATCCTGGCTTGAGAAACGGGTAAAATAATAAAAAGGTCAATAAGGCGAAAGAACAGAAGTGCGCAATTTTATCAAAATGAATTTTGTCAAGCCAATCATTATTGGGTAATTCTTGTCCGGGTAGACACATTAAGTAGAGTAAAATAAAAAACCAGGCAATGCCTGGTATGATGCTTATCCAGAATTTTTTCATGAGATCAAAATAAGGTGAAGGCCGCCTGTATTCATTTACCCGACAAGCTTTTCATAGGCTGCAGCGTCCATTAATTTCTCAACATCAGCCGGGTGATCAACCTGCATTTTTATCATCCATCCTTCACCATAAGGATCAGTGTTCACTAATTCGGGTTGGCTACTCAGAGCAGGATTGACCTCTGTAATAGTGCCGGAAACAGGAAGGAAAAGATCACTCACCGTTTTTACTGCTTCCACAGTACCGAATATAGTTTCTGAAGGTAAAACCTTTCCCTTAGTTTCAATTTCAACATATACAATATCGCCAAGCTCCCGTTGAGCAAATTCAGTGATGCCAATTGTAGCTATATCTCCATCTAAGGATAACCATTCGTGTTCTTTAGTGTATTTGAGTTCTTGGGGGAAAGTCATATTAATGATTAATTGTTATTGGGTAATTGTATGTTGAAGGAACCGTTGGCAAAATAAAGGAATTTGAGTTAGATTATTGAATCAATTCAAGCTTCATGCGGATATCATTGTATGGACGATTATTATTATCCCTTGCTGCATTTGCAATCTTATCAATGACTTCGAATCCTGATTCTACTTCCCCAAAAACAGTATAGTTCATATCAAGATGGGGAACACCTCCTTCTTTTTTATAATGATCCCGAAGCGTTGCAGGAATTTTCCTGAGCATTCTCGTTTGTTCAAGCATATCAAGATCAGGGTCAGTAAGTTTTTTCCCATGAACAATATAGAACTGGCTTCCACTGCTTTCCTTTTTAGGGTTTACCTGGTCGCCCTCACGAGCAGCGGCAAGTGCACCCCGTTTATGAAAAAGAGTCGAATCAAATTCAGCGGGGATTCTGTAAGCAGGTCCACCCAGGCCAAGCATCTGTCCTCCAATGGCGTTCTTGCTATTAGGGTCTCCACCTTGTATCATGAAACTGCTGATAACCCTGTGAAAAAGAAGGCTATCATAATAATGATCTTTCACAAGCTTTATGAAATTATCACGATGCAGTGGCGTTTTATCATACAAGCGCAGGATAACGGTTCCTGAATCAGTAATCAATTTTATCCTTTGTCCGGGTAGGCGGGTTGAATCTCTCATCGGAATTTTGACAAGATTCTTTTTTGGCAAAACTTTTTTTGCCGGAGCGCGCCTGGCAATTTTCTTTTTAACCTGTGCTGTGGCTGAGATACCTAGACAAAGCAGTGCTACAAAAATCAATATCGGAGTTTTCATCATTTGAAATAGATTATGCTGTTTCCTGTAAATTCTCTTTATCAAAATAAAGTAATATATGGTCTTTGAGAAAATTTTCCTGTTCGATCAAGCCAAATTCCGGGATGGCTTTTAATTGGGTAAAATGCGGCCAGCCATCTTCATCCTTCCCTTCCAGTAAATAAAAACCGCTTTGTGAAAGCAGGGTACATACTGCGATATGCATCAGATCCTGTTTCTGCTCCTTGGTAAATTTATTTTTAATGTTACCCAATTCCTGCATTCCAATCAGGAACAGTATGGCTTCCATATCCGGCTTCTTACCGAATTGGTTCATTAACCGTTCTTCTAATTTCCACCATCGATGCTGGAGATCATCTTTTGCATGTTCCATTCCGCAAATTTAGTGGATTAGCATGTAAAGAGTTTTACGTCCATTTTTATACAAAGAAGACAGTATTGTACACTCCACAGTTGTCATCGCCAGTGTTCGTACGCCATGGTTCGTGTCCCAACGAACCATTCCAATCACTCGTACTTAATATTCTTACCACGTATATTTGCACTCGAATTAATGAGATCATTATGTTACAGGTAAATTATATCAGGCAAAACAAAGAGGAAGTACTAAAGAAACTTGCAGTAAAAAATTTTAAAGACTTAGTTGTAGTTGATGAAGTGATAAACCTGGATGATAACCGAAAGAAATTGCAGTCAGACTATGATGAAATACAAGGCAAGCTCAACATAGCAGCAAAGGACATAGGTCAACTAATGGCTAAGGGCGGGAAAGAAGAAGCGGAAGAAAAAAAACAGGAAGTTGTTGATCTCAAAAGTACGATGCAACCCATTGCTGAACTCCTTGGAATAACCGAGAAACTTTTACTTGATGCATTAGTCACCCTTCCCAATTTACCTCATGCTAGTGTACCGATCGGCAGCAAGCCTGAAGAAAACATAATCGTAAGAGAAGGAGGCAAAATTCCTGAGCTGCATAAGGAAGCAGTGCCGCATTGGGATCTTGCAAAAAAGTACGACCTCATAGATTTTGAGCTGGGCAATAAGATTACAGGCAGCGGTTTTCCGGTTTATAAAAACAAAGGTGCAAAGCTACAGCGCTCCCTTATTCAATATTTCCTGGAATACAACATAGACGCTGGTTACATGGAAGTGATGCCGCCTCTCCTGGTAAATGAAGCCTCAGCTTATGGCACCGGTCAGTTGCCAGATAAAGAGGGGCAGATGTACCATGCCACAGTTGATGGTTATTATCTCATTCCAACAGCCGAAGTGCCTGTAACAAATATTTACCGCGACACCATCGTAAAAGCCACGGAGCTACCAATAAAAATGACTGCATACACCCCTTGCTTTCGTCGTGAAGCCGGAAGTTATGGTAAAGATGTTCGGGGACTCAACCGTCTTCACCAATTCGACAAAGTTGAAATTGTACAGCTTACTGAACCAGCAAAAAGTTATGATACGCTTGACCAGATGGTGAGCCACGTTGAGACATTGCTTAATGCGCTCGAACTTCCTTACCGCATACTTCGTTTATGCGGCGGCGATATGAGCTTTACTTCTGCTCTTACCTATGATTTTGAAGTGTACAGCGCTGCCCAGAAAAAATGGCTTGAAGTAAGTTCTGTAAGTAATTTTGAAAGCTTCCAGGCAAATCGCATGAAGATCCGTTTCAAAGATGAACAGGGTAAAATGCAAATGGTGCATACATTGAATGGATCATCACTTGCATTGCCACGTATCGTGGGAACTTTACTGGAAAATAACCAGGTGGAAAATGGCATTAGGTTGCCGGCAGTGTTGCATAAATACTTTGGAGCCGCCTCTATCTGATTTTGAAATGAGTCTCAGTTTTGAATTTTAGCTAATTAATTTTGGATGATAAAGGAAATAAAAAGTAGTTACGGGGATAAAAACAGTAACTGCGCAAATTATTATTGTTACTATATACCTGGCATACAAATAGAAAATAAGGGCAGCGATATAAGCTAAGCATGAAAATAATGCCTTTAATAGATAAGGTCTGACAATTTCGAGGATAGTGCTTGCCGGAATGAGAGGGGACGTTAATTGGTATTCTGTTTGAAAGAATACCACAATTAACATGGTTATATCCAAAATACCAAGCACTAACGCAATATTGGCAACCTTCTTTTGAGTCCATACCATTCCACTAATTTAATCTACTAGCCTCACAATTTCCTCGATAGTCATTAGTTAAGCGAAGTACTCATTACACTTGAATTAATAGGGTCTGATGCACCGAAGGTGCTGCCCGTTTGTAGCCATAAGTAGAATTGAGGGACCCAATGCACTGGTGGTGCTACCTGTTTGTAGCCATAATTAAAATTGAAGGACCCAATGCACCGAAGGTGCTACCTGTTTGTAGCCACTACATTCCGCCACCCCATTAATATTTAATCAATTAACCATTCACCATTATTTTACGTTTCCCATCCAGCGTTTTAAGAACGGCACTGTAAATATCAACAGCACACCAATACCCGCGGATACTATTCCAATTTTCTGGATTACATCTGCATAATATGGAAGGGACAGTGTAGGATCATTCTTTGCCAGCACATCTTCGGGTACGCTCATCAGTGAGCCGATCTTAGCGGCAAGAAATTCTCCGATCGCGCTTGCAAAAAACCAAATGCCCATCATCAATGCCACCATTCTCGCGGGTGATAATTTTGTAACCATACTCAAGCCGATTGGTGAAAGGCAAAGCTCACCAAGAATAATGAACATATAACCCAGTACAAATGGCCAAAGTGGGACAACGCCCGTACCCAGGTTGGCATTACATCCCAGGTAAAAAATATAAAACCCTATTCCAAGAAAAATAAAAGAGATGGCAAATTTCAGAGGCGTGCTAGGCTCCTTTCCCCTCCTGGCAAGCCAGGGCCAAAGCGGAGCAACAAACAATGTCAACACAATCACCCATCCTGGCGGAAGAAAATTATTGACTGATAGTTCAGGAAGGTCCATACCAAATAAAGTCATTTGCGCATTACGTTCCGCAAGCAAATTCATGGAACCGGCATTCTGCTCGTACACAGCCCAGAAAACGATGGAGAAGATGATCATTACAAGTGCTGCAAATAATTTATACTTCGCATCCTTTTCCAATTTCATTCCCACAGATAAAATGTATACCAGTGAGACAGCTCCCAATCCAAACATGATGTAGTCCATCAAATGGTATTCATAAAACAATGTAACCACCAGTGGCACCATCAACAATGTTCCACCATAGATCAAATATTCAGGTTTAATAAAAGCGAAGACAGGTTTCTTAAGAATTGCCATATCGGGTGGTAATCCCCGGTTACCAAGCGACTTTTTACCAAACATAAAGACTACCAATCCAATAATCATAAAGATCCCTGCCAGTCCAAATCCATAATGCCAGTTTATTTCAGTTCCTACATAAGCGCATAAGGCACCTCCAAGTGCAGCACCGATATTAATCCCCATGTAAAAAATGGAAAATCCGCTATCTCTTCTCGGATCATTTTCTGAATATAATGTTCCAACCAGGCTTGAAATATTTGGTTTAAAAAAACCATTACCGCAAATAATAAAAGCCATGCCATAGAAAAAACTCCAGTCATTTGGCAGAGCAAGCACCAAATGCCCGATGGCCATTAAAATTCCACCAAACAAAACCGCACGCTGGTATCCGATAAATTTATCGGCCATAAATCCGCCCAGCATGGGCATCGTATACACAAGGGCGGTATATGAACCAAGTATGGCATAAGCTTTCGGATCATCATAATCAAGCTGACTAGTCATGAATGCAATGAGCAATGCTTTCATTCCATAGAAGGAGAACCTTTCCCACATCTCGGCAAAGAATAAGAGGTATAATTGTCTTGGCTGGCCTCTATCGTTTAAGTTTGAAGAGTTCGGTTGTTCAGTTAGATCCATTATTAATAATTTTTAATGAATTGATTAATGGATAATGGTTAATGTTTAAGAAAGTTTTTGCCTCTAAGAAATTAATAATCGACAACTAACCTTCAAAAATTAATGAAGGCCTTTCTCCCGCATTATCCGGTTAAGCCATCTCAGCATAGCAAACATTATGATAGTGGCAATCATCAGCAAAACGAAATTTACCCAAAAGAAATTCGCTTTGTTTTCATATCCATCCCACATCGTTGCCAATACCCCGGATAATTTATTGCCAATGGATGTTGAAAGAAACCACCCGCCCATCATTAAGGCTGTAATGCGTACAGGACTTAATTTAGACACAAGTGATAATCCCATTGGGCTTAACAAAAGTTCACCAATGGTTATGACGCCGTATGTCGTTATCAGCCACCATACACTGGCTTTTTCACTTCCATTGTTGGAGGCATTAACGGCCCAAACCATCACGAGTACAGAGATCGCTGAAATTAATAACCCGAGTGCTATTTTGGTTGGAGTGGATGGTTCTTTTTTCCTGTTTCTTAGAAAGGCAAAGAATGCAACCACGAGTGGGGTTAATAGTATTACCCAACCAGGATTTATAGATTGACTTAGTGGTGTAGACCACAATGTAGCTTTCCCGGAATCTTCAGGAAGTTTGGCAGGAGTTACGTTTTTAAAATATGGTGGATAATTATATTCCTTGATCACTTTCCCATCCATTTTTTGCAATTTGAATTGGGCATCATATAATTCAACAGAATCTTTTTTGTATGCTAAAGTATCAGCAAGCTTTATACCACTGAACACTTTGCCCACCGACCCTGACACTTCCCGGTCTGTATACGTGTGTGCCCAGATGGTGAGTGCAGTTCCATTTTGCTTAAATACCGCCCAGAACATTACCACTGCTGCAAAAATCGCAAGTAGTGCAGCGATGGGACGTTTCTCCGACTTCTCAGCACGGAAATATAATGAAGCGTAAAAATAAATTACCGGGATACATGCAAATATGAATGCATCATTGCTGTCGGATTGAAAAATATTTCCGGGAATCAGCCACCCAATAATACCCGCGATAACCGAGGGTAATAATATTGTAATTACGATTCGTAGGAAGGGCATATCTTCTTTAGTCATTGCTTTTTTTACATCGGCAGACTTATAATATTTTGCACCGGCAAGGAAAATGATTACGCCAATGAACATCCCAATCCCTGCAGCGATAAATGCGTACTTCCAACCCCAGATTATTATTATGGCTGCACTAAAAAAGTTGCAAATAAATGCACCAATATTGATCCCCATATAAAAGATATTGTATCCTTCATCTTTTCTTTTTTCAAATTCTGGAGTTGAGTATAAATTTCCAAGTAAGGTGGAAATGTTGGGTTTAAAAAAACCATTTCCAAGAATGACCAGCATCATGGATAAATATAGCATTGGTAGGTTATGAATGGCCATTAGACAATATCCTGCACCCATCATAAGCCCACCGGCAATAATTGATCGCTTATAGCCAAAATACCGGTCAGCTAATAAGCCACCAATAAATGGAGTAAGAAATACTAAAGCTATAAACGTTCCATAAAGATCTGAGGCTTCTTTATTTGTCATGGCGAAACCTATCTCTACATTTTTAAGATAGAGTAAGAAGATACCGATCATAAGGTAATATCCGAACCGTTCCCACATTTCAGAAAAGAAGAGATATGGGAGTGCTTTTGGATGCTTGCGGGTTGCCATGGCTTCGCTCATAAATAAATTTTAATAGATGAATATAAAATAAAAAGGTGACGGTTAAGTCACCTTTCATGGAATCCAAAAAATTATTTAATTACGTTAAACCATGCATCATCTTTCGAAGTTTGAATGATAGAAGGAATAATATGATTGCAGCAGCTCCTGCAAAAGCAACAAAAATCATAAAATAGGTATGCAGACTATCAATTGTAATTCCCAGGAAAACGGGTTTAGGTCCCGTGGCATTTGGATCCGGGTATAATGAACTCATAGTTCCGGCAAGCTTATTACCCGTAGCAATGGCCATAAACCAAATACCCATCATCAGGGACGTGAACCTGCCTGGTGTTAGTTTATTTACCATGGATAATCCTATGGGACTTAAAAAAAGTTCACCCACCGTATGAAGAAAATATAAGCCGGTAAGCCATAAAATACTAACCTGTATTAATGGATCACCAGTAGTTCCGAACGAAATAAACAAAAATCCTAAAGCGAGAAAACCGAGCCCCATTGCCTGTTTCATAGGTGCCGATGGTTCAATTCCTTTTCTACCAAGCCTTCCCCAAAGTGTGGCAAAGATTGGAGCAAGTATCACAATAAATATCGGGTTGAAACTTTGGAAATAACTGGCGGGCATTTCCCATCCAAATACATGGCGGTCGGTTTGCTCATTTGCAAAAAATGTAAGTGATGCACCTGCTTGTTCAAAACACATCCAAAAGAAAATGACGAACAGCATGATAATGATGATAACCGTGAGACGAGATTTCTCAATCTTTGTTAATGACCTGTCTGTAATTATTGCAAATGGTAAACACAATGTCATACCATAAATTGCGGAGCCCCAAAAATCAACTTTTAGAACAAAAAATAATAAACATACAGCTGCAACAATGCTTGAAATAAGAATTATTATCTGAGTAGAACTGAATCCCGTTTTTCCGGTTTCCGAAACCGATGTATCTAATAATTTATTGGCGTGTGTACCTAACGGAGTGCCTGTGGCAGAGACAACATATTTATCTTTTGTAAAATAGAAAATGATCAGACTGATTATCATACCTACACCTGCGGCAAAAAACCCCCATTTGAAATCGACTTTTTCTCCGAGATATCCGCAGACTAGCGGTGCGAGGAAGGCACCAGCATTAATGCCCATATAAAAAATAGTATATGCCGAATCTTTCTTGCTATTATCGCCTTCGGGATACAATTGGCCCACCATCGTAGAAATGTTAGGCTTAAAAAACCCATTTCCAAAAATCAGGAAAGCCAGCCCGGTCCATAATATAGTTGTTGCCGTTGCCGACCCAGACCCCATCGATGCACATGCGAATAAAGTGAACTGCCCGATGGCCATGAGTATGCCGCCAACGAAAATAGATTTGCGATTACCCCAATACCTGTCTGCAACATACCCTCCGAGTAGGGGAGTAAGATATACAAGACCTGTATAGCTGCCGTAAATGTTTGATGCATATTCTTTATCGAACAACAATTTGTCGGTCATAAACAGCACAAATATTGCGCGCATACCGTAATAACTAAACCTTTCCCAGAATTCAGTTGCGAATAATACGTATAGTCCTTTGGGGTGGCCACTACGGGCAACGGCTTGTTCCATATAGTTTTGTTTTCGTTAAATATGAATTAACCTAACGGTTACGACATCGTAAAAT
>JBKJPO010000560.1:0-10813 GCA_046595095.1 Chitinophagaceae bacterium | reverse complement strand
CGGATTTCAGAATAAGTAGTTCTATCATTTCCCTCTATTCTTATTCTGAAATCCGGACAGCGAAGCTTACTGGCAAGAACTTTATTATCAGTATCAGGCCGAATCCTTCAGATGGTCAGTTTCGTATGGATGTGAGTGGTTACAAGGGAATTGCTGAAATTTCTGTCACTAACGTTTCAGGGCAAACGATTTACAATCGTTCTGAATTACTTGATGAGAATAGGCAGATAGGTATTGATATCAGCAATCATCCAAAAGGCGTATATATGCTTAAGGTGAAAACACCTGATGAAATGAAGTTGGAGAAATTAGTTATCCAGTAACATATAGCATTGATTGAAAGAGGAGGCAAACATTGCCTCCTTTTTTATTAGAAGCGCCTCGTTTTAAGATGAGGTTACATTTTTCTTTGTTAGTCACTTCCTCAAAGATGAGTACAGCTTTAAATAATACACGTTTGTAGAAATAAAGGATCCTGAGCACAAAACGCAGGAAATTTCACTGATTAATATTGGGTATTTAAAAATTCAGTAAAGTATACGACCAGGCTTTAATGTTGCCAACCTTCCCTTAACAAATATTTGTAATCAGTGGGATTATTGAGATGCAATTTATGTGCAACTGAGATAAAGTTTAGCCAGCAACACATACCACTTTTTTAATAGGATCGAGCTTATTCCTTTCCTGGTCTAGTCTCAGCTATTTTGATAACCATTTGACTATATTCTTGCCAAAAAAAGGCTGTCAAGTTAATGACAGCCTCTTCTGGGGTAAAATAAATTTTATTGTTTTATAAAACTCTTTGTAACTTTTTGATTTTTGAAAAGAACCATTAATACATACGATCCGGTTCTCAATGCCCGCATATTCCAGTTTCTAATATGATCGCCGGTGAGTGTCATCTCTTCCTCTTTGTTCCAGTATACCTGCCCATTGATTCCAGTTACCCTATAGCTGATCTTACCTATACCCGAGGCAGAGAAAGCAATTTTAAGCTCATCATTCACGGGATTGGGGAAGATCTTTAATTCAGAAACTTCCTGGCCTGATTGGTCCCTCTTAAGATAGATAACATTTGAATAATTTATACCACCCTGGTTATTTATACTCTTAATCCGGTAATATACATTTGCTCCAGTGGGCCTGTCAGTAAAGTTTAAAGTTGTTCGTGAACTGCTTCCAATCTTTGTAAAATTAGTACCATTATAAGATGCTTCTATCTCATAAGATGTGATTGGATATACTGTTGTGTTTTCCCAAAATAAATCAACAGATTCCTTATTTTTCCATTTGCCTTTAAGTAAAAAATTGTTTACAGGAACTACGGAAAGTATATCCTGGCTCCATAAACCACGACCATGCGTAGCCGCAAATAGCTGGCCGTCAGAAGCCCTATATCTAAGCATATCAGTTCTTACTGTAGGAAAAGTTGCGCTTGGAGTCCAGGTAGTAGCTGTTCCGGCGAAAGGACCAGAGATCCATACGCCGGTTTCAGTTGCAATTATAGCCTGGGTATTTGTACCTGGAGTGAACATGCACCAGCGTACAGGCATATTGGGTAGACTTCCAGCGCCAGTAGGGTCAAGAGCAGTCCATGAAGTTCCGCCATTACTGGATACCCAAACGTTTGACACACCATAATTAGAAAATGATGCGATTAGGTTTTGATCATTTGTTCCGGTTGCAACACACGATACATTTGCTCCAAAGGTCATTCCCGAACCAGTGATATCAATCTCTACAGGTAAAGCAATTGCGTTTGTGGCTTTGATAATCGTTCCATTGCTCGCTCCAAAATAAACCAAGTGATTTGTATATGGCGAAACGGAAACAGCAGAAACAAATGCAGTACCAATTCCAAGGGGTACAAGCGTTGCATTTACACCAAATGTGGTTGCTGAATAATAAGTGCCCGGAGCACGGGTCAAAGGATCAGACCAGCGGAAAAATTCACCGTTATCTGCACTTGCATAAATAATATTGTTTGTATTATCATAATCCCATGGATTTATAAAATCCCCGAAATCGGTGGGCGAACCGGATGTACCTTTCTTGAATGTGATACCCGACCAGGTCGCACCAGTGTTGGCACTTCGCCTGTATGCATTGTAAACAAAGGAGCCGAATTCATTAGCGGGCGCATCCTGGTCTATCGCTACAAAGGCACCATCGCCACCGGTAACTTCAACTGAAGTACTAAGACCGGGACTTGAAAGTTGATGTACACCGTTATCCTGCGTTCCACCAAGAAGAATATTACTTCCCGATGTAGGATTGACTGCTAATGAATAAAATTGCTTTAACCGGAGGTTGACATTTCGGTCCCGGAAAGTTGCTCCGCCATCGGATGAATAATGGACGCCACCGTCACAACCAACCAGGAGTTTATTTCCCCCGTCAAACCAGGTAATGATTTGCTGATCCGCATGCACATATTGCCCGAAAGTACCAACCCATTCTGAGATCTTGTTCCAGGACGCTCCTCCATCAATTGTCTTATAACAATCCAGACTTCCTACTATTACCTGGTTTGTATTTGCAGGATTGATGTCCACAGCAAGGCAATACCAGGCCTGTCCATTTGTAAATGCTGGCGATGTTGGAGTCGCCGCCCAGTTCACGCCGCCATCGATAGAGTTATAGAGTGTTGGTACATTCGCGTTTGGATTACCATTGTCACTGGATAATGCATAGAGGGTATTTCCTGAACATCCTAATTCTACCCTGCAATTTACACCTGAAGAAAATGGGAAGGGTGTAGTTGCGGTTGTCCAGGTAGATGGTGTTACGGTAGAAGGATTATCCGTAAAACGATACCCACCTATACTCGAGTTCCCTAATCCAACGCTTAAATGTAACCTGCCTGTTGAACTGATTTCGAAATCTGAGGTTCTCGAACTCCGTCCTGAAGGAGTAATGGTGGTCCATGCCGCACCACCACTAGCTGCTGTTGAACGAAGAAAGCCTACACCATATGCGCCGAGATAAATATTCCCGGCGGCATCACATAAGATTTTAGAACTGGAATATCCAGTCGTTGATGCAAGCTTTGTCCAGGAAACGCCATTATTTATGCTTTTGAATACACCGTCTCCCGCTACAGCATCGAAGTTCAGGAATACTTCTCCTGTGCAGAAATACATGATGTCGGTATTTACAGGATCCTGGCAAATACTACTAATTGCCATGTTACTGAAGAAATCATTTATTGGGGTCCAGGTAGGAGAAGCAAGCGTAATATCTGTTGTTTTCCATAATCCTCCATCAATTCCACCAATCCAGACAGTTTTCCGTGTAGGATCTTTCAGGTCAACCCACTGCGCGCGGATACGCCCTGCCGTTACCCCGTTGTTTGCCCTTGTGTTCCCATTTGATACGCCTACAACATCTGAAGATGGGCCACGCTCAATCCATGTACCTTGTGTAGACCAGGGACGCATTCCCTGTTTTAATTCTTCGGTTTTGAGCATAGCTTCATAAAGCAGCTCTCTTGGTACTACCCCGGTAGCAGGGTCTTTCGTGATTCTGAATTCGCGATCATAAGCCATAGCCGCGCCATCATATTTTTTGACATCGGTTTTCTTTGCTTCGGCTTTATCAGGAGTTTTCCCCACTTGATTACAGGAAAGAAACAGGATACTAAAAATCAGGTAAAAAGAAAATAGAGATTGAGTAGTAGAAATACATTTCATGAACTAAAATTTTGGTTCAAGAAAATTACTAAAAAAATGTTAGACACCTCTTGAAATATGTAAAGCCCACGAGTTTTTTTTAATAAAATGTGATTGGTCGATTGCGAAATACCTGCATTTTTTTGCTACTGAGGGTGTCTTGTACTACCTTTGCACCTCGAAAATCAAACTTATTATTATGGTTGACATTAAACCTGATGAAATTTCGGCGATTCTGCGCCAGCAGCTAAATAACTTCAATGCATCAGCCAACTTAGAAGAAGTTGGAACTGTTTTACAGGTGGGTGACGGTATCGCCCGTATTTATGGCCTGAATAATGTAAGTTCTGGAGAGCTCGTAGAATTTGAGAATGGCGTAAAAGCCATTGCGCTCAACCTTGAGGAAGATAATGTGGGTGTGGTTTTGATGGGTGACCAGGGGGATGTGAAAGAAGGAGCAACCGTTCGTCGTACCGGAAAGATTGCATCAATAAAAGTAGGTGATGGTTTATCAGGAAGGGTAATCAATACGCTTGGTGATCCCATTGATGGAAAGGGACCAATTGCCGGCGAATTATATGAAATGCCCCTGGAGCGTAAAGCCCCGGGAGTAATTTTCCGTGAGCCGGTAAAAGAACCACTCCAGACGGGTATCAAAGCTATTGATGCCATGATCCCGATTGGCCGCGGTCAAAGGGAATTGGTTATCGGAGATCGACAGACAGGGAAATCTGCCATTTGTGTAGATACAATTATTAATCAGAAAGAATTTTACAAAGCTGGTAAACCAGTTTATTGTATATATGTGGCAATTGGTCAGAAAGCTTCAACTGTAGCTGCGGTAATGAAGGTTTTGCAGGAAAATGGAGCGATGGAATACACGACCATTGTAGCTGCAACTGCATCTGATCCAGCACCACAACAATTTTATGCACCTTTCGCCGGAGCAGCTATTGGTGAATATTTTCGTGATACCGGTCGCGCCGCATTGATTATTTATGATGATCTTTCAAAACAGGCTGTAGCATATCGGGAAGTGTCCCTTCTTTTGAGAAGGCCACCAGGCCGTGAGGCATATCCCGGTGATGTATTTTATCTCCACAGCCGTTTGCTTGAGAGAGCTGCCAAGATTATTTCGAAAGATGATATTGCACAGAAGATGAACGATCTTCCGGAAAGTATCAGGCACCTTGTAAAAGGTGGTGGATCACTAACAGCTTTACCGATTATCGAAACACAGGCGGGCGACGTATCCGCATACATCCCCACAAATGTGATATCAATTACTGACGGCCAGATATTCCTGGAGGGTAATCTTTTCAACGCTGGTATAAGACCCGCAATCAATGTGGGTATCTCAGTTAGCCGTGTTGGTGGTAATGCTCAGATCAAATCAATGAAGAAAGTCGCAGGCACTTTAAAGCTTGACCAGGCTCTATACCGTGAGTTGGAAGCTTTTACCAAATTCGGTGGCGACCTCGATGCTGCTACTAAAGCTGTAATTGATAAAGGTGCAAGAAACGTCGAAGTATTAAAGCAGGCACAGTTCTCTCCATTCTCCGTTGAGAAACAGGTAGCGATGATTTACTTGGGTACGAATGGTTTGATGACCAGTATCCCGGTGAAGAAAATCAAAGAATTCGAAGAGCATTTTTTAATTGAAATGGAAAATAAATATCCGGAGATACTAGCTGAATTCAAAAAAGGTAATCTGCCCGAAGACGGGATTAAGAAAATGGTTGACCTGGCAAAAGAATTAATGACCACATACAAATAGAGACAGCTTCCAGCTGAGTCTGCAAAATCATGTATCCGCTGTGTAGCCACAGCGGACTTTTTTTTTAAAGAGACTGAGCCGCATCTCTCTTAAATCCCAAGGCAATATTTCAACTAGAGATAACTGCTTGCTATGTCTGCAAAAACAAACATCCGCAGTTACCGAACAAGCGTTTTTTTAGAAAACGGCTTCGCCATGTACATTTGCAGGTAATATTTTTACATTTCCAACGTTAGTATGATTAGTACCATCTATATAGAAACGCATCGCACCAAAATATTAAACCCCCAGATGAAAGCTAAGATCCCCATTAGCGGTTAGTCATCCGTTAAAAAGATCGAAAAGCAAACCAGCTCCTGCTATTAAGGCAGGAGTTTTTTTATTTACCCAATGGTACATTTCTTGATTCTTTTAGTAAAAAAAAGAAAATGATCGGCATAATTATTATTTCTGTCATCTTTATGGTCATTGGTATGATTGTACAATATCGCCTAAAGAGTAAATTTCGCCAATACAGTGAGGTTCCAACGAGTAGTGGAATGAGTGGCGAAGAAGTTGCAAAAAAAATGCTGAAGGACAATGGCATTTATGATGTAAATGTAACTTCAGTAGAAGGCTTTTTATCTGACCACTACAATCCTGTAAACAAGACTGTTAACCTTAGTCCGGATGTATTTGCAGGACGTAATGTATCTGCAGCCGCGGTTGCAGCTCATGAGTGCGGCCATGCTGTGCAACATGCTACTGCATACTCCATGCTAACGTTAAGATCCAAACTGGTGCCTGCTGTACAGATTAGTAGTAATCTATCACAATGGGTTATTATTGCGGGGCTTGGTATGTTTGGATTTGGGGGTGGTAATACAACGATTCTTTTAATAGGAATAATCCTTTTCGCTATAACAACACTTTTTTCCGTTATTACGCTACCTGTTGAATTTGATGCTTCGGCCCGGGCGTTAAAATGGCTTGATTCTGCCAATATTACAAAGAGTGGGGAACATGAGAAAGCGAAAGATGCGTTAAAATGGGCTGCATTAACTTATGTAGTAGCTGCCCTCGCATCAATTGCAATGCTTGCACAGTATATAATGCTATACCTCGGGAGAAGTGATGATTGATGAAGTATTTCGAACTGTGACTAAAGCGATTATAATGATTTCAAAATAGGTTCCCAAAACGGTAAGCCATAATAATTAAATTTTTTAAAATAACCAGGATAATCATGATAATCACTCTAATCATAATTCAAACAATCAGAGTTTGATCTCTTCATCGGTATTATCGTAAAAATGAAATTCGGTAAGATGGTAATTAGAGTTTTGCTTAATCCTGATTCTCTGTTTGTATTTCCAGCTCCATTTTAATCTCCTGGAAGGAAAACCCTTTGTTAAGTAGGCGTATAGGATCGGGTGCACTTCAACCGTCATGGCTTTGTGCTTCTGCATGATAAGATAACTTAGGTTTTTTTCAATCTCGTCTTCAAGGATCAGGGTTGAAGAGATTTTGCCGGTACCACTGCAACTCGGACAAATTTCTGAAGTGTTGATATTCATTTCAGGTTTCATCCGCTGCCTGGTTATTTGCATCAGGCCGAATTTGCTGATGGGAAGCACAGCATGCTTAGCACGATCGGATCGCAAAAATCCATCCATTGCGTCTGCAAGTTTTTTCTTGTTCTCCATCTGCTTCATGTCGATGAAGTCAACAACAATGATACCTCCAATATCCCTCAGTCTTAATTGACGTGCTATTTCGTCTGCGGCTTCGAGATTGGTTTCCAGGGCATTTTGTTCCTGGTTATTGCTTACGCTTTTATAACCGCTATTCACATCAATTACATGTAGTGCTTCTGTGTGTTCTACAATTAGGTAAGCACCACTGGGAAGGTTAACTGTTTTTCCAAATGCAGCCTTAACCTGCTTGGTGATACCATAGCTATCGAATATTGGGGAACCATTATTATAGAAGGAAACGATATCCATTTTATCGGGTGCAATTCTCTGCAAATAAGTCTTTGTATCCTGGTAAAGATTTTTATCGTTTACAACGATCTTGTTGAAATCTGCGGTGAGTAAGTCTCTTAGGATGCTGTTTGTTTTTCCTTCTTCACTAAGAATCTTTGAAGGAGGAACGGCGCCCTTGAGATTACGCTGCATTTTACTCCAGGTATCAATCAGTGAAAGTAAATCTTCGTGTAGTTCAGCGGTGTGCTTGCCTTCGGCTGCTGTGCGAACAATTACACCAAAATTCTTTGGTTTGATTGCCTCAATAATTTTGTGCAATCTTTTTCTTTCTTCTGAAGAGTGGATCTTTCTTGAAACCGCAATTATATCGTTGAATGGAGTAACTACTACAAACCTGCCCGGGAGAGAGAGTTCACAGCTAAGCCTGGGACCTTTTGCAGCTATTGGTTCTTTCAAAATCTGTACAAGAATATTCGGTTTTCCATTGAGCACCTCCACAATCTTGCCCGTTTTAATAATCTCAGGTTCTACATCAAATTTTGAAAAATCAAAGCCTTGCTCCGATTTATCGTTCATGCCCATATTAGTAAACTTCAGGATCGAACGTACGTAAGGACTTAAATCTGTGTAGTGAAGAAAGGCGTCTTTTTCAAACCCTACATCGACAAATGCAGCGTTCAAACCGGGTATAAGTTTTTTTACTTTTCCAAGATATAGATCGCCCACGGCGAAGTTTGCATCTGCTTTTTCATTATGCAATTCTACCAGTTTCTTATCCTCCAACAAGGCTATTTCCACTGCTTGTGGAGCAGAATTTATGATCAATTCCTTATTCAAGCGAATCACGTTTTAAAATACATACATCTCAAGGAAGGGAGCTTTTATGCACCTGGCTATAAGTGCTAAAACAGGAGTGCATTAAAAGGCAAATGCCGGCTAAATTGTCCGGCATAAGTAAGTAAGATAAAATATAATTATCTCTTCTTATGGCGATTCTTTCTCAACCGCTTCTTGCGCTTATGAGTAGCTATTTTATGACGTTTTCTTTTTTTACCACAAGGCATAATCTAATAATTTAATTTATTTTATTTAAGGTTGAATTTCCTTCCCTTCAAATTTCTTTTTATTTAATTCAGCATCCTGATCCGTTTGTCCACATCTGCACTGAAAGCCGAATTATTCATCAGCTTTTTGCTTCTATCATACCACCTGATTGCATTCTCTTTATCACCTGAACTTGCATATGCATCTGCTAACCAAGAGATAGCTTCAATATTGGAAGGCTCTGCTGCAACCACCTTTAACAGCCGATCTATGGATTTGTCATATTGCATCGAGATTACACCCCCGATCCCTAGAACAAGTTGCGCCTGCATATTCAATGAATCTTTCCGAACCACTTCAAGCAGCTTTTGGATGCCTTTCATCGTTTCTTCGGCATCGCCAACCATTCCCATTCCATAAATATAGCAACTACCAAGGCCTACTTTCAGGGAATCATTAGCAGGATTTAATATAAGAGCTTGTTCAAAAAGTGTGATTGCCATTTCTGATTTCCATGTTCTTAGCGAAGCATCACCCTCTGACCGGAGATTATCTAAAATCATTCGGGCTGCAAAGGTGAGGCTTTTTTCTGAATTATCCAACTTGGCAGATTCTGAAAGGTAATACGCATAAGGCTCGAACACTTTTGCGCTATCTTTCCAAAAACCTGCAAGTTCCTGGTACTTCTTATGTGTTTGCTCATGAACATCTCCACGAGAAATACTATTTTCTAGAGTACCCAGGTATAATACACGCGCATTACTGAGCTGTAATTTTGCTTTACTGATAAAATCTTCGATCTTAAACTTACCTGGATGCGAATCGTGAACTGCAACCGTTGACGGAGGTTTATTTTGAACTGTACTGCCAAACCAAAAGAAGCTGGCAAGTGTGAGAAGGGCGATCGATGAGAGAATTATTTGTTGCTTTGCCATATATTTTCAGGGCGGCAAAGTTACTCTTTATCTTCAGGCTTCTCATCAACAATACCTGAGAAATTGCGGCTTTTTATATCCTGGACAAATTCTTTGGCTGGTTTAAATGCCGGAACATAATGCTCTGGTATCTCAACCGCAACATTCTTTTTGATGTTGCGACCGATTTTTGCAGCACGTTTCTTAGTAATGAAACTGCCAAAGCCTCGGATATAAATGTTCTGCCCCTTTGCTAACGACTCTTTCACCTCTTTGAACATTGTTTCAAGAGTTACCAGTACATCCACCTTTGGGATGCCGGTCTTTTCTGATATTTGATTGATAAGATCAGCTTTTCTCATTTTAAACTTGTTGATAGTCGATACAAATTTAATAATCTTTATCAAATAAACTATAACTCATTGATAATTAATTGATGTGTAAGGAATTTTATGAATGCACCTATATTTGCCCTTCTTTTATGCTTTTACCTTCAAATACCAATTATTTCAGAAGATCCTTGCTGGCCTGGAACCTAGAAATGAATACGAGGCAGATGCCATGGAAGGGGGAAAAGAACCCTTATAAAATCTGGGTAAGTGAAATTATTTTGCAACAAACAAGGGTAGAGCAAGGGATTGAATACTACAAAAAATTTATAAATGCTTTCCCGGATATATCTGCACTTGCAAATGCCGAGGAATCTCTTGTATTAAAATGCTGGGAAGGCCTTGGATATTATTCGCGTTGCCGGAATATTTTGCATTCTGCAAAAATGATCAAGGAAAAATTTAATGGCCGATTTCCGGAAAATTATGCAGAAATTAAAAGTCTTAAAGGGGTAGGTGATTACACTGCTGCTGCAATATCTTCTTTTGCATTTAATGCACCATATGCTGTTGTAGATGGAAATGTATCAAGACTGTTATCAAGATTCTTCGGAATAGGGATGTCGGTAGACAGCAATGCAGGTAAAGCCCAGTTTGCTCAACTTGCTCAACAACTTCTTGACAAAAATGCACCTGCTATATACAACCAGGCAATAATGGATTTTGGAGCAGTGATCTGTAAACCCCGATCGCCACTGTGTATTACATGTCCGTTAAATAAAAAATGTCAAGCATTCTTAGAAAACAGGGTAGCTGAACTACCGGTAAAACAAAAGCTTAACTTAAGAAAAAAAAGATTTTTCTACTATTTCCTGGTTAAATTTAAAGGAAAGGTTTATGTTCAGAAAAGGACCGCCAAAGATATCTGGCAAAACCTTTATGAATTCCCATTGATTGAAACTGAAAAGGAAGTGACAACTGAGACAGTTATCCTGAGTGAAAGTTTCGGAGAATTGTTTGTGGGAGTAAAACCTGTGATAATGCATCAATTGTCTGTACGAACTCAATTGCTTACTCATCAATCAATAACCGGCAGCATATTTATAGTCAG
>JBKJPO010000514.1:0-6532 GCA_046595095.1 Chitinophagaceae bacterium | reverse complement strand
ATGCCTTAAACAATAAATTTATCATCCCCAAGAATAAAGTTGACACTTTATTTAAACTTTCTCTTGCAGAGGCACGTAAAAAAACAATGCAACATTTTGTTTTACCAGGTAATGAATCCTTCAAACTTGAGTATGTTACAGGTAAAACATGGAGCGGTTATAACTGGTACCAAGGCAAGTTTGAGAGCCTTATCCAGATAAACACGGATTTGCCAATAATGATTGAGGGGGCCCTGGACCTGGCATGCCATGAAGGCTATCCTGGTCATCATGTTTATAATATGTTATTGGAAAAAAATCTTTACGTCGATAAAGGATGGGTTGAAATTTCTCTGTATCCATTATTCAGTCCGCAATCGCTGATTGCTGAAGGCAGTGCAAACTATGGAATCGAAATAACATTCCCCGGAGCTGAAAAAGTACAATTCATAAAAAATATATTGCTTCCTGCTGCTGGCATGGATACTGCAAACCTCGAAATTTACCTGGAAGTACTGGAACTAAAAGCAGGTTTAAATTATGCGAGAAACGAAGTCGCTCGTGGGCTTATCAATGGCAAACTTACTGAAGCAGAGGCATTACGATGGCTGACCACCTATTCCCTTGCCTCGCCCGCTTCTGCAGCCAAATCGATTTCTTTTATTAAAAGTTATGGCAGTTATTTGATATGCTATAATTATGGGCTGGACCTTGTTCGGGCATATATTGAAAAGGAAAATCCGTCAACAGAAAAGCATTGGGATCGATTCTCATATTTGCTAAGTAACCCCGTTACCACAACTCAATTGATGAATAAATAACCTTGATGAAGATCTGATAAAACACAAACTGCTGTGGTAAGAAGTATTGAAAAGACGATTTATCGTCTCAATTAATTCAATGTTGCAATGATAAATGCCGGGTAAGTTATAATTAAACCGTTGTTCGGGAACATAGCTATTCACCACCAGACTTTCTATCTTTGTGTGATGACAAAACTCTCCGTTAACATCAATAAAATAGCCACTCTTCGCAATAGCCGGGGAGGCAATAACCCTGATCTGCTAAAGGTCACAAAGGATATCGAAAGTTTTGGTGCAGATGGTATCACAGTTCATCCCAGGCCTGATGAGCGTCATATTAAGTACTCAGATGTGTACCAGCTAAAGAAAATTGTAACCTCCGAATTCAATATTGAAGGTAACCCGAGGGATGAAAGCTTTGTTGAACTTGTAATTGCAAACAGGCCCGAACAGGTAACACTTGTGCCTGATGAATTGGGACAGCTCACTTCAGATCATGGTTGGGATACAATTAAACATAAAGACTATCTCATAGATATTATCAGGCTTTTTAAATCCTCAGGTATCCGGGTTTCTATATTTGTTGATCCTTCTGCGGAGATGATAGAAGGAGCTGCTGCAACCGGAACCGATCGCGTGGAATTATATACTGAGTCCTATGCCAAACAATATCTTGTAAATGAAGAAGCAGCAATAGAACCATATATTAAAGCCGCGGAGAAAGCTTGGCAGCTAGGCCTTGGTATTAATGCAGGCCATGATCTTGATATGAACAACCTTAAATATTTTGCTCAGCATATCCCTGGTTTATTAGAAGTATCAATTGGGCATGCACTTATTTGTGATGCGATTTATTTTGGATTAGAGAATGTGGTTCAACTTTATAAGAGGCAATTAAAATAAATCTATTAATTGTTCTGCATATCCTCAACGATAAAAAAAACAGATTATTTTATCAAAGCTTCAAGCTTTTTGTCGAGAACGGGTCCATGTAAGTTTTTAGCAATTATCCTTCCTTCCGGATCGAGTAGAAAATTTTGAGGAATACCTTTAACCTGGAATTGAGCGGCAACTGAATTACCCCAGCCTTTTAGATCACTTAATTGTGTCCATGAAAGTCCATCGAGCTTTATAGCGCTCATCCAGGCTGGTTTGGCCTGATCGAGAGACACGCCTACCACTGTAAAATTTTTGCTTTTGTATTTATTGAAAGCTGCTACCACATTTGGGTTTTCCCGTCTGCAAGGTCCGCACCAGCTAGCCCAAAAATCCACCAGTACATACTTACCGCGAAAAGCTGAAATTGAAATAGTATTACCGGAAGTATCTGCCTGCGAAAATTCAGGGATCACTGAACCAATTGGATTAACCTTGGATTCTGCTATTAAACTTGCAGTATATACGGCAATGGGGCTTTCTTTTACTTCCTTACTCAGCAGGTCAAATAATTTTTCGGCTTTTACTCCATCTTCCGATGCCTGGATTAACCTCAGGATCGCTAACGGTGATACAAACGAAGTTGGATGTTTTGTTACAAGTTCTTCACTTAGCGTAACAACATGCTTGATGGCGATAGGATCATAATCTGCATCAGGAGAAAATACTTTCTCATACTTTTTTAAATGATTAGTGTACTCAGAAAATATGTCGTGTGTAGGCGATCCGGTAATAAGCAATTTATCAAGTACATTCTTATCTCCTGCGATCCTGATATTGCTGTTCTCAATGAACAAAGGAATTAATGGCTGCTCTTGTCCAAACACAAGCCCTTTATACCCTGGCTGCGCCAGTTTACCTTTAATGATAAATTTTCCTTTTTCAATTGTTGCCTGTTTATCAAGTGTGCCCGTTTGCTCGTTCAAAAATGAGACCGTGGTGCCATCAGCAAATCCGGTTACAGAACCGTTGATTATAAATCCATCATTAACAGTTTTTGAACCCTGGGCAAAGGAGAAAAATGGAGCAATCAAAAGAATAAAAAGAAAGTTCTTCATAAGTAACAATTAGGTATGCAATTTAACTGATTTATATAGAAGATAGGATTGCACAAGGTAGTAAGGGCATTATTTAACAATATTATTTAGAAATTCTGAAGTTGCCTGCCGTATATCGGGTGCATTCGTGATGGCCTGGATATATGCAGTACCAACAATGGCTCCATTAGTAAATTTTGACGCGAGCTCAAATGTGGTTTTATCTTTTATCCCAAATCCGATGAGCACCGGGTTATTCAGTTTCATCTCTTTTAATTTTTGAAAATATGGGAGTTGTTTCTGGAGATCCATATTTGAGCCGGTTGTAGATGAAGCAGAAACTGCGTATAAAAATCCTGAGCTTAACTGGTCGATCTTTTTTACCCGATCTTCAGTCGTTTCAGGAGTTACGAGAAAAATAAAACTTAATCCATATTTTTCCACTTGTTGTTTGTAAGTTGATTCATACTCTTCAACCGGCATGTCGGGAATGATAAATCCATCCAGTGCTGCAGCAGCGGCATGCTGGCAGAATCTTTCAAAACCATATTGCAATACGGGATTAAGATATCCCATCAGGATCACCGGCAAAGTCACCTGCTGCCTGAAATCCTGCAGCTGTTCAAATAATTTATGAATGCTCATACCATTTTGCAGTGCCACCATGCTGCTTTGCTGAATTACAGGCCCGTCTGCCAATGGGTCGCTGTACGGCATACCAAGTTCTATCATATCGGCACCAGATTCTTCCAAAGCAATCATTACTTCTACAGTGCTTTCCAGCTTGGGGTATCCTGCCGTACAATACACGCTCAAAATCCCAGACTTCTTGTTTTGAAATAATCTATCAATTCTTTTTAAGCCTTTGATATCAGGTAAAAAATCCCCGGCCTGATTTTGCTCATTATTTGTCTTCATTAAAATCGACAATTTACTCCAGGTTAAAAAAATATTTTGATAACGATCTCTGTGTTTCTTTCCAATTAAATACTTACAAAACGAGTTCCATTTTTATATTTGATCTTAAATATTCGGCTCCAATCAAAGGAATTTCTTTAAAGCCGTATTTTTCATATAGATGAATGGCAGGACCAAGTTTCGTATTGGAAAATAAACTCAGTTTTGATGCATTAAGCTCTCTTGCCTTTGTAAGAGCGAACTCCATTATGTAGTTTCCTATTTTTTTCCCCTGGTGATTTTCATCAACCGCCATTTTAGCCAACTCGTATTGTGTTTTATCGATCTTCAGTAAAGCGAAAGTTCCAACGATCTCTTTTTCCAGCTGTGCAAAATAAATATGCCCGCCTTTTGAAATTATATATTCTCCCGGGTCAGCAAGCATCACTTCATCAATCGGTTCAACAACAAAATACTTTTCAAGCCAGGCGATATTAAGGGCTTTGAAATTGCCGGCATATTTTGGCTCATACTCAATGATGCTTACCATTTTTCTAATTTATTTTTTTCATGTATGTTGCCAGGTCCTTGTCTCCTCTACCGCTCAAACAAACCACTATCCTATCATTTACGTTCAATTCCAATTCTTTTAGTACATGCAATGCGTGAGCAGATTCGAGTGCCGGAATTATTCCTTCAAGCCGCGTGAGTTCAAAGGCTGCATCTAATGCTTGTTCGTCTGTGGCGCTCATAAATTTCGCTCTCCCGGTTTTAAAAAGATGAGCATGTAATGGTCCAATGCCCGGATAATCAAGACCTGCTGAAATACTATGAGGCTCAACTACCTGTCCATCCTCAGTTTGCATCAACAAACTTTTACTCCCATGCAGAATTCCAGGTTTCCCGAGTTGTGTTGTAGCTGCACTAAATCCACTGTTCACACCTTGTCCTGCGGCTTCAACTGCTACAAGTTGTATTGCCTCTTCTTCAAGAAAATGGTAGAATGCCCCTGCAGCATTACTGCCTCCGCCCACACAAGCGATCACATGTGTGGGGAGTGCATTGCCGGTTTTATCAAGCAATTGTTTCCTTATCTCTTCACTGATCACACTTTGAAACCTCGCAACCAAATCCGGGTAAGGATGAGGTCCCACCACCGAACCAATAAGATAATAAGTATCCCTGGGATTATTGATCCAATCCCGGATCGCTTCGTTAGTTGCGTCTTTAAGGGTTTTACTACCACTTCGTGCAGGGATCACCGTTGCCCCCAACATTTTCATCCTCGCAACATTTGGAGACTGGCGTTCCATGTCCACTTCACCCATGTAAATGATGCACTCCAGGCCCTTTAAAGCACAAACCGTCGCTGTAGCCACACCATGCTGTCCGGCACCTGTCTCCGCGATAATGCGCTTCTTACCAAGCTGCTCTGCCAGTAATACCTGGCCAATTGTATTGTTGATCTTATGTGCGCCCGTATGACAAAGATCCTCACGTTTCAAGTAAATGGAGCAACCATATTTTTCACTTAACCGCTCTGCTAAGAATAATGGTGTAGGCCTGCCAACATAATCATGCAAGAGAGCTCTGAATTTTTTCTGAAACACTTCATCATTAATAATTTCAAGATATTGTTGCTGCAGTTTTAGCACATTAGGGTACAGCATTTCAGGAATATATGCTCCACCGAAGTCGCCATAGTATCCCCGGCTATCCACTGAATATTTATTCTGAATAAAAGTCATGTATGCCTGTTAAATTCATGAAGGATTTAATTCACCACAAAAGGTGCTGGATCTGCCTTTTTATCCAATTGTATCGAATCCAGAAATCCACCAACCAACTGTATATCTTTAATCCCTGGAGATTTTTCAAACCGGCTGTTGATATCCACTCCAAAAAGGTAAGGATGAGAAAACGCTTTGAGTTGATCAACATCCCCGGCCCCAATTCCACCACTAAGAAAAAATGGTTTATTGATCTTATTTTGTTCTAACAGTTTCCAATTAAATTTCTGGCCTGATCCGCCATATTCTCCGGAGGCAGTATCAAAAAGATAGTAGTCGCAGAATTCTTCATATGGTTTTATCATCCAGTCGATGTTCTCTTTATTTTTATCACTAATACGGAATGCTTTGATTAGCTTAACCCTGTCGCTTATACGCTGACAAAATCCCGGAGTCTCATCACCATGCAATTGAACCAGGGAGAGATTATATTGTTCGACCTGGATCATTACTTCTTCCTCAGTACTGTTCACAAACACGCCTACAAGAGCAATCGAGAGGTTTTTTTCCCTCACCTCCTCTCCCATTATTTTATCAAGCATATAACGCTTCGACTGATCATAAAATATCATTCCGGCATAATCAACACCTAATTTATCTAAGTCCTGCAGTTGTTCCATGCTTGTGATACCACAAACTTTTAATTTAAGCCCATCCAATTTCTCCATGATTATTAAATTTAATTTCAACCATTCTTTAAATTTTCCACGAAATTAGCAAAAGCATCGCCTGGTCTTCTTTCATAAAAGTTTCCCCAATAAGAAAACCACTGAAGCCATTCTCCTGCAATTGCCTGATAGTAGCAGTATTACTGATACCGCTTTCAGCAATCTTGATACAGTTACCAGGAATTTTTGCGGCAATCTTAATTGAATGTTCTATATCTACTTCAAAAGTTTTCAAGTTGCGGTTATTTATTCCAACCATCCTGATTCCGGGATGAATATGTCCTATTTCCTGTTCCTCATGTATCTCTAATAATACTTCCAACTTTAATTCAGCGGCAAGGGCAGTTAGTCTTTCAACGTCCATCTTCGTAAGGCATGCCGCGATCAATAGTATCACATCAGCTCCCATGGCTTTCGACTCG
>JBKJPO010000450.1:0-17678 GCA_046595095.1 Chitinophagaceae bacterium | reverse complement strand
CTCGCAATAGGATTAAGCGGATTGGTAGTAAGCAACACAACTATTAGCCGTGATCATTTGAAAACGTCCGCAAGTATAATAGAGAGAATGGGGCAGGGTGGTCTAAGTGGTAAACCATTGTTTGAAAGGTCAACAGTTTTGCTCAATTATATTTTCAAAAGATCTGGTGGAAAGATCCCATTGATTGCGAGTGGTGGAATTTTCACAGCTGAAGATGCCAGGGCAAAAATTGAAGCTGGTGCAACATTGGTACAAGTTTGGACTGGTTTTATATATGAAGGACCGGGAATCGTTAAAAAAATTTCCCAAAGTTTAAAAAAACAACATAGTTAAAAATGGAATCATTATTTACAGGAGAAAACATGGTTAGCTTACTAACCCTAACTATACTCGAAGTTGTATTGGGTATTGATAATGTAATATTTGTTTCGATAGTTATGGGCAGGCTTGCAAAGGATAAACAAAAGCGTGCAAGACGTATCTGGATGATCACGGGAATATTGGTGAGATGCGGATTACTGGTAGCTCTTGGCTGGCTTGTAGCAAATGGAACAACAGAATTATTTTCCATTTTTGGAAAAGGTTTCAACCTTAAGAGCCTGATCATGCTTGCAGGTGGATTTTTTCTTTTATATAAAACAGTAAAAGAGATACACGAAAAACTTGAAGGAGAAATAGATGGGGAAGTTGGGTACCAGAAAAAAATTCCAGCAAAGTTTGGCGCAGTAATGGGGCAGATTATTCTTATAGATATGGTATTCAGTTTCGACAGCATTATCACGGCCGTGGGTATGGCAAGGCGTGTGGAGATAATGGTAGTAGCCGTTATTATTGCAATGATAATAATGTTCCTCTTTTCAGAAAGGATCAGCAATTTCATTCATAAACATCCTACACTGAAAATGCTCGCTTTATCATTCCTGGTGATGATTGGTGTTGTGCTAATCATCGAAGGATGGGATGCGGAGAAGGCTGAACAGATCCATCTTAAAAATTATGTTTATTTCGCAATGGCATTCTCCTTTGGCGTGGAATTACTAAATATGTTTATTAGAAAAAGAGAGATAAAAAGACGTGGCCCTGTTGAATTGCGCGAGCCACAGATCAGGCACGAGAGACCTGACCAGGATGATGAAGCGAGGTAATTTATTTAATGTAAACGCTTTTATTGAATCAACACTGCTGCCACGATCCCTGCGGTTTCTGTTCTTAATCTTGTATTACCAAGAGATACGGGTATATAGCCCTGACCGGATGCCAACTTCACTTCTTCATGGGTGAAATCGCCTTCCGGACCTATCAATACAATCCTGCTTCCCGTAGAATCACAAGGCTGTAATTTCAATAATTGTTTTTCGTCTTCCGCACAATGGCCAATGTATTTAAATGAGTAAGAATTACCGGCAATAAATTTTTCAAATTTCACCGGACCATAAATTTCGGGTAGCCATGCCTGTTGGCTTTGCAACATGGCGCTTACAATAATACTTTTGATCCTTTCAAGCCTGAAGTTTTGTTTCTCGGTACGGTGGCAAATCAGCAGGATGATTTCATTAACACCTATCTCTGTCACTTTCTCGAGAAACCATTCAAACCTACCGGAATTTTTTATTGGGGAGATCGCGATACATTTTTTTAAAGTTGATCCAGGAATTATGTCGCGGGAAATAATTTTTACAACTGCTGCTTTTTTATTTGTAGAAGAAATAGATGCAGTCACTACCAAACCTTTACCATTTGTAAGTTTTAGTTCATCGCCTTCCTTCATCCTCAATACCTGGATCGTATGCCTGGAAGTCTGTTCATCGAGTGTAATAAGATCATCGGTGGGAGAAAATTCTTTGGAATAGAAAAAGGGTAAAACCATGTTTTTTTAATGGTTGATAAATCAAGAAAAGTCTGCAATAAAATTTTCAGTACCAGCAGATATGATTTAAAATCTATGCCTGCCATGTCCTCTTCCTTAACCATTAATAATTAATTAATAATCATTATTAAAAGGGTGCATCATCATCAAACTCTCCATCATTCATCTTGCTTCCCTTTTGGTAATAAAGTTTTGGACCATCTCCGGCATCGGGGTCCTGGATTGGTTTCCAGTTACCGGCAGGCAAACCCATTCCACCAACATCGTTGCTATCATCCTCAACAAATTTCTGGATATGAAGTAAGGCTTTGAGTTTAATTGTTTCGAGGCTACCGTTCCTGTGTTTCGCGATTCGTACATGGGTTTCACCTTTATTGCTTTCACCAAATTCATTGGCCGTGATATCATAGTATTCCGGACGATAAAGAAACATTACCATATCAGCATCCTGTTCTATAGCTCCTGATTCACGAAGGTCGCTCAGTTGCGGCATTTTATTTCCTTCTTTTCTCTTCTCCACTTCCCTGCTCAACTGGCTAAGTGCAATAATTGGTACCTGCAATTCTTTTGCAAGTCCTTTGAGATCTCTTGAAATGCGGCTTATCTCCTGCTCCCTGTTACTTCCTTTACCATCGCCTGTGCCACTCATTAACTGCAGGTAATCAATTACGATGAGACCAATGTTGTGTTTATTTTTCAACCTCCGGCATTTAGCCCTGAGTTCGAAGATATTCAGAGCAGCAGTATCGTCGATGTAAATAGGCGCTGTGGAAAGTCGTTGAATCCCTTTCGCATAGAGCTGCTTCATCTCATGTTCTTCCAGTTTTCCCCGGGAAATTTTCTCCAGCCATATCTCACTCTCGGCACTGAGTATACGCTGAACCAACTGGCCCGCACTCATCTCCAGTGAAAAAAATCCAACGCCTGTAGGTTTTGTGGGATGCAAGGCTGCACTACGGGCAAGGTTAAGCGCAAATGCTGTTTTACCAACCGAAGGTCTTGCGGCAAGAATAATCAGATCCGTCGGTTGCCATCCATACGTGATCCTGTCGAGACTGGCAAACCCGGTAGGTACCCCGGTAATGTCTTCCTGGCGCGTACGCATATCCTCAATGCGCTGTATTGTCTTAACCAGTACCTGGTCAATACTATCAAAATTTCTACGGAGGTGATTATTGGTGATCTCAAATAATTTCGTTTCAGCATCATCGAGTAGATCAAACACATCGGTACTATCTTCGTAAGCATCTCCAATAATCTCACCACTGATCCGGATCAACTCACGCTGAATAAATTTCTGCATGATGATTCTTGCATGTGCCTCGATATTTGCGGATGATACTACCGAATTAGTAAGCTTTGAGACATAATAGGGTCCGCCTACCAGGTCAAGCTCTTCTCTAAACTTTAGTTCTTCAACAACAGTGAGCAGGTCAATCGGGGAGTTTTTCTGCTGCAGTGCCTGCATAGCCTTGTATATCCGTTGATTAGCTTCAACATAGAAAGTTTCCGGCTTCAAAATCTCAGCTACCGTATCAAATGCAGTTTTCTCAAGCATAACGGCACCAAGTATGGCTTCCTCCAGGTCCTTCGCCTGTGGAGGCACTTTCCCGTACATCATCGTATTCAATTCCAGGGGAGAACCTTTGCGTCGTAATTTTCTATCTTTATTGAGGTTGGTAAGATCCATTAATTTCTAATATATTGATTGTATGAGGGTAAAAAATTGCCTGCCATTTTTCATTCGCTTTAGCCGATAACACTCCCCGGTCCCAATAAACACATTTTTGAAAAAATCCATTCAAAAAGATTAGAGAGATCTAAAAATCTGATCCTCCATCTGTGGTTTATCCGGGTCCTGATTTCTGGTCATTATAAAAATGGGCGAAACAAAAAATCGGTCAGGGCGGCTAAGATAATTTAGAAAAACCTATTTAAAGAAATTGTTAAGCACTTATATTTATTCGACCTGGATCTGTTGTAATACACCCGTTATTAACCACCAATATCATGCTATTCACATAAATCAGGGCCTTATACACAATTTAAAATAATTCTGCCATTTTTGAGCCAGCAATATTCACACCTGCTGTGCAGAATTAAAAATTGGATTTTGTCGCAGAATTTAGTACTTGGAAAACAGGATTTGGATTAATTAATTAAGGAATTCGCAGGATAATCAATGCAGGGTAAACTTCCCGGCCACTAACCTCATCTTTCCGTATTTTTGGCGGCCAAAGAAAGAATAATTATTAAAAGATGATCATAAGTTACAATTGGCTGAGTGAATACCTCCCGGTAAAATTAATGCCGGAAAACCTGTCGGCGATACTTACATCCATTGGTCTCGAAGTGGAGAGTCTTGAAAAGTATGAAGAATTTAAAGGAGGGCTTCAAGGCCTGGTAATCGGGGAAGTAATGGAATGCCAAAAACATCCGGGGGCAGATAATTTATTTCTTACCCGCGTAAATATTGGGGATCACCCATTGTTACAGATCGTTTGCGGAGCACCAAATGTAGCAGCCGGACAAAAAGTAGTTGTGGCTCCGGTCGGCAGCACTATTTACCCAGTATCAGGTGATTCGGTTACGATGAAAAAAGTGAAGATCAGGGGAGAAGAAAGTAATGGAATGATCTGTGCCGAAGATGAGATCAGTTTAGGAGATGATCACTCCGGGATAATAATTTTACCAGGAGATCTGTTAGCCGGCACGCCTGCTGCGGATTATTTTCAGCCATACCAGGACCATGTTTTCGAGATTGGGCTCACACCTAACCGAATGGATGCAATGAGCCACTTCGGTGTAGCGAAGGATGTAATGGCATGGTTACGTTATCATAAAAATGAAACAAACGAACTGAAGTCCCCATTGAATATAACCTGGAATCCAGCTAAGATAAATGCATCCATTCAAGTAATAATTGAAGACCGTGTTGCATGCCAGCGATATTCAGGAGTAGGTATAAAAGGTATCACCGTAAAGCAAAGTCCTGGTTGGCTGGTAAAACGACTCAAAAGCATTGGCGTACGTCCCATCAATAATATTGTAGATATCACCAATTTTGTTTTGCATGAAACCGGGCAACCCTTACATGCTTTCGATTCGGCTACAATAAAAGGCAATAGGGTTATCGTTAAAACACTTTTAGAAGGAAGCAAATTTGTTACACTTGATGGGAAAGAACGAACACTCAGTTCTACAGACCTGATGATCTGTAACGGTGAGGGCGAGCCTATGTGCATCGGTGGTGTTTTTGGTGGATCCACAAGCGGGGTTACTAATCAAACAAAAGATATCTTCCTCGAAAGTGCCTGGTTCGATCCCGTGAGTATACGCCGCAGTTCTTTGAAACATGGTTTGAGGACCGACGCGGCAACGAGGTTTGAAAAAGGAGTCGATATAAGTCAAACGGTAAATGTGCTGAAAAGAGCAGCACTGCTTATAAAAGAATTAGCCGGTGGTGAGCTTACTGAGGATATTATAGATGTTTTTCCTATTCAAAAGCACAAAACCAGAGTGAGCATGAGTTTTAAATATTTGCAAAAGATCAGTGGCAAAACTTATTCTCCAGGCATGGCAAAAACAATTCTTGAAAGTCTTGGTTTTGATATAATTAATTCAGATGAAAATAACATTGAAGTAGCCGTTCCTTTTAGTAAGCCAGATATTCATTTACCAGCTGACCTTGTTGAAGAGATCATGCGCATTGATGGCTTCGACAATATTGAGATCCCCAATGCCATTCGAATAGCCCCTTCTGTTGAACTAAATGGCATAAAAAATAATTACAAAGAAAAAATAGCAGGGATGTTAAGTGGATCTGGTTTTTCCGAAATATTTACCAATTCAATTACCAATAGTGCATATTACGAAAACAGCGTATTAGAAAAGAATCTTGTCCGCATGCGTAATAACCTGAGCTCTGAACTTGATGTTTTAAGGCCTTCCATGCTGGAAACAGGCCTGGAGGCCATTTCGTATAATCTTAACAGGCAAAACCGTGACCTGGCTTTTTTTGAATTTGGTAAAACATATGAGCGGGGTAATAATAATTTCATAGAGAAAGAGCACTTATGCCTGTACGTTACAGGTCATCCTTTACAAGTCGGCTGGCGCAATAAATCTTCAAAAGCAGATATTTTTTATTTGAAAGGAGTTTGCGAAGTTTTAGCAAAAGGTTTGAACCTGCCAGCTATAAGTTACGAAACAGGCAGAGCTAATCAAACCGGGGAAAATACTTTATTGATCCATTCAAATAGCTTGATCATTGGAGAGGCAGGAACCTCATCAAAAAAGATCAGTGAAAAATTTTCACTCCGGCAGCCGGTTTATTATGTAGATCTGTACCTCGAAACTTTGCTGGATCTTGCTAATGATAAAATAGTTTTCTCAGACATCGCCAGGTATCCTATTGTTCATCGTGATCTGTCAATGGTTGTGGCAAAAAATCTTTCCTGGGAAAAAATTCAAAATATTACTAAATCACTCAAGCTTTCTAAATTAAAAAACATTAAATTGTTTGACGTTTTTGAACATGAAAAAATTGGTAGTGAAAACAAATCCCTGGCAATTCATTATACTTTTTTGGATAATGAGAAGACCTTAACTGACAAGGAAATAGACACCATGATGCAGACTATAATCAACTTGTACGAAAAACAATTTGGAGCTTTAGTGAGAAAAGGATAGCCGAGTCATTGAAATTATGAATGAATTAGACATAAATATCAGGAGGATCAGCGCCAAACTCCAGCAACTGTTGAAGCAATATCAACATTTGGAAAAAGAGAAGGAACAATTGCAAGCCCAGCTCAAAAAGAAACAGGAACAGGAAATTTTGTTTTTAGATAAAATTGCAGAGCTTGAACAGCGGGTTGGTTTATTGAAAGCATCAACAGGCAATTTAAGCCCTCAAGACAAACTTAGCCTTGAAAAAAATATTAATAAACACCTTAAGGAAATAGAGAAATGCATCACCAATTTAAGTGAATAATCATGTCTGAAGAATTGATAGCGGTAAATATCCTTGTGGGAGATCGCACCTACCGTATAAAGTCTTTACCCAAAGACGAAGAGATTATCCGCAAAACCCTCAAAACGATTAATGATAAGATCGTGGAATTCAAAACGCAGTTTTCGGGAAAAGATATGCAGGATTATGTAGCCATGGTTTTGATATGGTATGCTACTCTGGCAGCAGCCTCCGGTACAAACAATTCTCAAGACAAAGAATTCGAAGAAATCTTATTAAAGATGGAAGCCAATATGGATAAAGTGTTATTGCAATAGCTGGTGTTAGTTAAAGTGCTAATGACTTTTGCATGTGACGAGACTACTTGCAGCTGTCTCGAGATTAGTGGGTATAAACACAAGCGACTATCAGGGTTAACCTAATATTAGTTAAATTTTCACTCTACTTCCAATCCAATCTGCCATAACGCGTTCAATACAAGCTTTGTGCATCATCAACCTGCCCGAACCTGCCCACGGAATAATCCCTTAATTTCTCTATCTTCGCCTATTGTCATCTCGTTCAGGCAATTAACTGCGGAGAAGGATACATACGATTGTGAACCGAATTAAAACTTTTACATTAAATGGAACAAATAATACCAATATTAATTGGTGTGGTCGCACTTATAGTTGGGATAGTACTGGGTAAAGTAATTTTTGCCAAGAACACAAAAAAGCAACTCGAGGAAGCAGATCAGCAAGCAGAAAGAATTATTAATGACGGCAAATTACAGTCAGAGACTTTAAAGAAAGAAAAACTGCTCGAAGCCAAGGAGAAATTCGTACAGATGAAATCGGAACACGATAAAGAAGTGTTCCAGAGAAATCAGAAACTCGGCGAAGCGGAAAACCGTATTAAGCAAAAAGAACAATCACTTAATTCAAAGGATCAGTCCATTGAGAAACTGGTTAAAGACAATGAAGCCATTAAGGATACACTTAACAGGCAGATTGAAGTTGTAAATATCAAGCGTACTGAACTTGAGAAACACCAGGAAGAACATATTCGTCGTCTTGAAAAAGTAGCAGGTCTCACTGCCGAAGAAGCCAAATCCCAACTGGTTGAGAGTCTCAAACAAGAGGCGCATAGCCAAGCTCTCCTCATGCAGCAGGAAATTATAGACGATGCCAAGCTTAAGGCAAATAAAGAAGCCCGTAAGATTATTATTCAAACCATACAGCGTACTGCTGCCGAGCAGGCGATTGAGAATGCAATTACCGTATTCAATCTGGAAAGCGACGAAATTAAAGGCTCGATAATCGGGCGCGAAGGCCGCAACATCCGTGCGATTGAAGCAGCAACAGGCGTGGATCTTATCGTGGATGATACGCCGGAGGCAATCATTCTTTCATCATTCGACCCATTGCGCAGGGAGATAGCCAGGCTTTCTCTGCAGCGTCTGGTTACTGATGGCCGAATTCATCCTGCGCGTATCGAGGAGGTTGTTGAAAAAACAAGGAAACAACTTGAGGAGCAGATTATTGAAATAGGGGAACGTACCATTATTGAATTAGGCATTCATGGTTTGCATAAAGAACTGGTGCGAATCGTAGGAAAAATGAGATTCCGTTCTTCTTATGGGCAAAACCTCCTGATGCATAGTCGTGAGGTGGCCAATCTTTGCGGCATAATGGCTGCTGAACTTGGTATGAATGCCAAGCTGGCTAAGCGTGCGGGTTTATTACATGATATTGGTAAAGTTCCTGATGAAGAAACTGAACTCAGCCATGCACTTCTCGGCATGAAGCTGGCAGAGAAATATGGAGAAAACCCGGCAGTTTGTAATGCCATCGGTGCACACCATGATGAAGTTGAAATGCAATACGTGATCTCACCTGTGGTTCAGGCTTGTGACTCAATGAGCGGAGCGAGACCCGGCGCGAGAAGAGAGATAATGCAACAATATTTACAACGTATCAAGGACCTGGAAAACCTTGCACTCGCTTACCAGGGTGTTGAAAAAGCATATGCGATCCAGGCGGGACGGGAACTCCGGGTGATCGTTGAAGCCGAAAAAGTTACCGACCAGGATAGCGATAGACTTAGTTTCGAAATAGCTCAGAAAATACAAACTGAAATGACTTACCCGGGACAGATTAAGGTTACAGTCATTCGTGAGAAGCGGGCAGTGAACGTCGCGAGGTAAAACGTTTAAGAGGTTTAAGAGGTTTAAGGAGTTTAAGAGGTTTAAAGGGTTTAAAGGGTTTCTAAAATTTTAGAGACCCAATTACTAAATCTTCCCAAGGCCTAAAACTATTTAAAAGACTTAAACGATTTAAACGCCTTAAACGATTTAAACGGTTTAAACGTTTTCAACGGCTTAAGGTTTTATTTGGTAAACATCTTCTCACCCTTTACCTTTGCCCTCCTTAAATAAAAAGATTATGAACGCAATAGCTTTTGTTCACGAGCAATTGACAGCTAAGAAAGAACTCCCTAAATTTAAAGCAGGCGATAATATAACTGTGAATTATAAGATAGTTGAAGGAAATAAAGAAAGGATCCAGAGCTTTAAAGGTGATGTGATAAAACGCCAGGGCGAAGGTGGAACAGCAACTTTTACCGTACGTAAAATCAGTGATGGTATTGGTGTTGAGCGTTTATTCCCGGTATTTTCTCCAAATATAGAAAGCATCCAATTGCATAAAGTTGGTAAAGTTCGTCATGCTAAGCTTTATTATCTTCGGGAAAGAAGCGGCAAGAGCGCAAGGATTAAAGAAAAAAGAATTAGATAAAAATTTCATAAAATTTTAGGTTAAAATCGGAAATTTCCACTTTTCCGATTTTTTTATTTAATTTGGCACTCCCTCACCTCCCCTCAGGTACTAATTTATACACAGGAATTAGCGGCTAGAGAGTTCTCATCAAAGATTTATAGAGATTAATTTCATACCAGGAAGATGGTTTAATGAAGCCTGTACATCATCGCCTGTACTTATTTCAAATAAAATCTAAAAAGCCTAATATGGTAAAACTGTACCTAAAAAACACAATTAATGAGAAAATTCATTTCAATCATTCTTATTGCAACCGTTATTTTAGGTTCATGTGCCAGGGGTATTTCTCCTTATGATGCAGCCCATGGAAAATCAAAATGCAAAAGAACTTACATTCGGTAGTTGGTTACCAGGTCTTAATAACCTTTGTCTTTCACGATAATTGTTTATTTACAGTATAGATTAATTAGAAATACCAGGTTTAAGAACCCGGGAAACTGAATTTTCGTAAATAGATATCTCCAGTGTAATTAGCTGGTTATTATGCTATGATTTGGCGAATTGCCCTATCTTTACAATCTAATTTACAGACTATGTTAGTTTCTTTTTTAAATGCAGTTTTATTGTTTTCGATGCCGGGAGGTTCAGAGTGGATACTTATCCTGCTGGCTATCCTTTTATTTTTTGGGGGAAGGAAAATTCCAGAACTCATGCGTGGCATCGGCCGTGGTGTAAGAGAATTCAATGATGCAAAAACAAATGTGAAAAGTGAGATAGAAGAAGGCATCAAAGAAAAAGATCTTAAAAAAGATTCTTTATCAAAAGAAACTCACCAGGCACAGGCATAAGACATTCAATTTTAGCATCCTGCTCAACCGTGTACAGGATACCAGCATCCGGCTGAAGTGTGCGACTAAACCTATCCTAAGAGAGGAAGCTGTCACGTACTTCAGCCGGTTTTATATTATTACTCCAGAAAGATCATGTTTAATTTCTCAGGCATTGAGGCATACCATAAGTTTCTCGACTCCGAACCTGGTGGCTGTACCCTTACTGTTGAACATTACCTGAAGTTGATCAGCGCTAAGGCACATTTAAATGCATTTGTTGAAGTGTATGCTGAAAAAGCGATGAGCACTGCAAAATCACTTGATAAAAAAAGAAGTAACAAAGAGCCAATAGGTGCGCTGCATGGCGTAGTGGTGGCCATCAAGGATGTGATCTGTTATAAAGACCATAAGATATCAGCTTCATCAGGAATGCTGCAAAATTTTACTTCGTTATACAATGCTACTGTAGTCGAAAAGTTATTGGCTGCTGATGCCATCATTATTGGAATTTGCAATTGTGATGAGTTTGCCATGGGAAGTACAAGTGAGAATTCCTTTTACGGAAACGTTTTGAATGCCCTGGACGAAACTAAAGTTCCCGGCGGCTCGTCAGGCGGAAGTGCTGTAGCCGTTCAAGCCGGACTGAGTATGGTGAGCCTGGGTACTGACACAGGTGGATCTGTGAGACAGCCTGCAGATTTCTGCGGTATAATCGGGCTAAAACCAACCTATGGCCGAATCTCCCGATATGGCATCATCGCATATGCCTCCTCGTTTGACCAGGTCGGCATTTTTGGAAAATATGTTGATGATGTTGCAAAAGTACTTTCAGTGATTTCAGGAAGCGATGAATTTGACAGCACGGTATTAGATATTGAAACAGATTTTACTTTATCAAGGCAGCAGGAGAGGAAATATAGAATTGCCTATTTTTCAGCAGCCCTTGATCATCCTGCATTGGATCCGGAAATAAGTAAAGGGATTAAGTCTTTGCTTAATGAATTGAGTGAAAATGGACATGTTGTTTCAGCTGTTGATTTTGAATTGATCGAATACATCGTCCCTACTTATTATGTGCTGACCACCGCTGAAGCTTCAAGTAATCTCTCGAGGTATGATGGTGTACGATTCGGGCACCGCACAAAAGGTGCAGAAACTGATTTAACTAACTTTTACAAACAATCAAGAAGCGAAGGCTTTGGCCTGGAAGTCAAAAGGAGAATCATGTTGGGTAATTATGTGTTGAGCGAAGGCTATTACGATGCTTATTTTACTAAGGCACAGCAGGTTAGGCGGATGCTAGTTGACAAGGTGAATCATATTTTTGAAAATTTTGACGCCATTATTTTACCCACGGTACCAACAACAGCTGTACAATTGGGCAAATTGAAGAATAATCCGGTGGAAATGTATTTGGCGGATATTTTCACTGTATTAGCCAATCTAACTGGTATTCCTGCAATGTCGGTGCCATTAGCTCAACATAGTAACAACATGCCGTTTGGCGTGCAGATTATGACAAGTAAGCTGGATGAGCTAACTTTACTGCACTTGGGTGAGATGATTACTACCCGGGTTTGATTTATTAATGAAGTTTAAATGTGATGAAGAGTTTTACGTTCCTGATTATAATAGTTTTATTTCTGAGCCTTAGTTCTTATGGTCGGGGATTGGATTTTACTTTCCAGGAAACTGATACCATTGTTGAGCCCCTGGCAAAGGAAGATGAACAGGCCATTGAGGAAATTCTGAAAACCAGGACTGCACCGAAGAAGGAAAAGATTCAATACTTCCAGCAAGTAACTAAATACGGTTTCAAAAACTTGTTCAACAATTACTCCTATAATCCTGCAATGGCTTACCACAACCAAGTGAATCCATATGCGGAGACTTACATGCAGGATTATTTACAATCCCATGGTAGCTCATTGATGAAGATGAAATCCTGGGCTCCGCCCTATTTTAGCCTTATCGACAACATTCTTAGTCAGTATGGCTTACCCAGGGAATTAAAATACCTGGCAGTAATTGAAAGCAATTTAAAATCTGGCGCCATGTCCTGGGTTGGTGCCAGAGGGCCCTGGCAATTTATGCCATACACCGGCCGTGAATATGGACTTACGGTCAATAGTTATATAGATGAGCGGACAGATTATTTCAAAAGTACTCATGCCGCGGCACGATATCTATTAAGCCTTTATAAGGATCTTAAAGACTGGTTGCTGGTGATCGCAGCATACAATGGCGGTCCTGGAAGAGTCTACGGGGCTATCCGCAAATCCGGGTCGAGAAACTTCTGGGCCTTGCAATATAGTCTTCCAACAGAATCGCGAAATCATGTTAAAAAATTTATTGCAACGCATTTTATCATGGAGGCTGGTTCTGCGGAAAGTAGCTCCCCATTTGTGCAGGGGAAAGTTTCGGCTGAAGATGAAAAGAACACAACAATGTTACCTATTTCTGGAAAATATAATTCGGCTGTGATCGCCAAAAATTTAGTGTTGGATATCTCTGAATTCAATCGAACCAATCCGGGTTTTGATATTGTAATGGCTTCAGGTGAACCTTATGACCTACGACTGTCCCCCGAAAAAATGGATCTCTTCGTGGCAAATAAATTCAATATTCTAAATGAATGTGTTCAGATGCTCATTAGCAGTACAAATACTGACACCAAAACCGTTTATTCAAAAGAAAAGCAAACCTGGCAAAAAAAGAAATAAGTTCAAACTTTCCCAGCCCCATAAATATTTCCCCGTAATTAAAAATTTTATTAAGCTCATTCCAGCACCTTAATCATTGCTTCCGCTTTCCAGAGTGATTCTTCATATTCTAAAACTGGGTCACTATAAAATGTGATTGCTGAACCCGCCTGGAACGATAAATATTTATTTGTGCTATTATATTGTATGCTTCGGATCACTACATTAAAATCAAAATCACCATTCGGTTGAATATAACCCAACGCCCCAGAAAAAAGTCCACGCCGGGTTCGCTCGTACTTATCAATAAGTTCCATCACCTTTTTCTTTGGTGCACCAGTCATTGAACCCATGGGAAAAGTGGCCCGGATGATCTTACCTATGCTGATGTTTGCCGGCAACTCTCCACTTATCGTTGAAATCATCTGGTGAACCTGGGGAAACGAATAGATACCAAAAAGTTCATCCACTTTTACAGAACCTTTTATACAAATCCTGCTAAGATCATTCCGCACAAGGTCAACAATCATTACATTTTCAGCGCGTTCTTTATCACTTTCGTATAATTCTTTTTTCAGTTTCTCATCCATTGCTTTGTCGTATGTATCCCTCTGCTTCGTGCCTTTGATGGGCTGCGAAATGATAGTATCCCCTGTTCTTTTACAATAGCGTTCGGGGCTTGCACATAACAGGTATTTATCCTCAAGCTTGTAAAATGCAGAAAATGGATTCGGAGAAATGTTGTTTAATTTTTGATAAATCTTTGAGGGATCAGTTAGCACATCATAAGCGTAGAATTCATGGCAGAAATTTAATTCATAACAATCGCCCCTATGAATATGTTGCCTGATCTTTTCCACTGTTTCAAGATATTCTTCTTTTGAAAACCGATGGCTGATCAATATTCCTTTTATCTCTGTTGGGATGGGTGAAGCATATTCGTATATTTGCGCGAAAATTATTCCGGCATCATCTTGCAATGCACTAATCTCGGCATTGTCGCCGGCGCAACGGATTATTATTTTTGGAACAAAAAAATGCATCTCAGGAAAACAAATCCTGTCTTCGTTTACGGATGACAGTGACTCGATCTCGTTTTTAAGATCGTAAGCCAGATGTCCAAAGAGCCAATCGCTTTTTTCTTTTACAAATAAATCAAGCGATTCCAATGCATGCCCTGCAGGAGCAGAAATGCTGCTTTCCGCTCCTGCAGCCAATATCCATTCAAAATCTATTTGAGAGAAACTGTCCTGTTGATTATCCAATAAACAAAAAATGTTGAACTGCTGTGACCAGTTCAACATTTTTTGTTTAAATAAAATCTTGTCTTTTAGCGGGAAGGAAGAAAATTTCCTTTTCAAATTATCTGGTTAAACATGCGCTAATAATCATCTTCATCATCATCGATGCCACCGGCTCCATTATTGAAAAGATCCATGTCTTTGAAATCTTCATCGATATCAAAATCCCCCTCCTTACCTTTTTTGGGAGCACCGGGTTTTTTTGTTTTGCTTTTTGGAATATCAAATTCTTCGAAGTCGGGATCATAATCTTCGTCATCTGATTTTTCCCATTCATCATCAATTTCTACTTCTTCTTCTTCATCATCCTCATCACTATCAGATTTTGATTTTCTTCCGGCAGTTGCTTTCCCTTTTTTTGCGGGGGCCACATCCTCATCTAAATCATCATCATCGTCATTATCGATCGCCGAAGTTTTTGATTTAGCAGATGTTTTCTTCACAGTCTTTTCATCGATGTCTTCATCGTCTTCATCGTCATCATCTGCAGTTTTCTTTGATTTTGATGATGAGACTTTTGCTGCAGCTTTACTTGCAGCACCCGGAGATTTAGGTGTTGTTGTCTTTTTTTCCTTTTCAGATTTTGATGTCATACCCCAAGAGGATTAGTGGTGTAAAAGTTCTACGAGTTTTTCAATTAGCCAAATAATAAAGAAACTATTTTTTTTAAATTTTTTCGGGGCTGTCTATTTCAAAATTGTATTATAAATTCCTCAATCATGATGCCACAATGATCTGGTCACTTCCCGGCCCATTGGAAATAAATTTTACAGGAACCCCTAGCTCTGAATTTATATGATTTATATATGTTTTCATATTTCCGGGAAGCTCATTATAATTTTTTATTGCTGTGATGTCAGTATTCCAGCCCTGGAAAGATTTAAGTATCGGTTTTATATCCATTTTATTCATCTGAAATGGTACCTGGCTTGTTTCCACACCATTAGCCATGTAGGCTTCGCACACTTCCAATGTATCAAGTGTATCCAGAACATCCGCTTTGGTCATCACGAGTTGGGTAACCCCATTTATCATACATGCAAATTTCAATGCAACCAGGTCGATCCATCCACAACGCCTTGGCCGCCCGGTGGTACTGCCAAATTCATTACCAATCTTGCGGATAAGTTCCCCGATCTCCTCATGAAGCTCTGTAGGAAAAGGTCCGCTGCCTACCCGAGTAGCATACGCTTTTGTAACACCAAGCACTTCACGGATCTTTTGTGGAGCAATACCGAGTCCGCTACACACTCCCGCTGAAATAGTATTTGATGAGGTAACAAAAGGGAAAGTGCCAAAATCAACATCGAGCATACTTCCCTGCGCTCCCTCTGCCAACACTTTCTTCCCTTCCTTTAATTTATCATTAATAAAATATTCCCCGTTTACCACTTTGAGGCTTTTCAGAAACTCAAGCCCTTCGAAAAATTCTTCTTCCCAAGCCGAAATATCTTCATTGAAAGCGAAATTATCGAGCAACTTCTGGTGCTTCATCCTAAGACGGATATATTGAGTAGTAAAGCTCTTATCGAGGAGGTCGCCAACACGTAAACCATTGCGGCCGGTTTTATCCATGTAGGCCGGACTTATTCCTTTGAGAGTAGACCCAATCTTATCGCTGCCTTTAGAAGTTTCACTTGCTTTATCTAAAGCACGATGCGTAGGAAGGATCAGGTGTGTTCGCTCACTGATGTAAAGATTTTTCCTGAAATCAATTCCCCTGGCAGCAACTGATTCACATTCTTTTTTTAATGTTACAGGGTCAAGCACTACCCCACTCCCGATAAGGTTAATTTTATCTTCATGAAAAATGCCTGAGGGTATCTGGTGGAGGACAATCTTCTTTCCATCAACATAGAGCGTATGGCCAGCATTCGGGCCTCCCTGGAAACGCGCTATTACATCATATCGTGGTGCAAAATAGTCGACAATCTTTCCCTTTCCCTCATCACCCCATTGAAGCCCAAGAATTACATCAACCATTATTTTTTGATTAATTGATTTATTGATTATGCCTGTCCTTTTGAAAGAGCGGCAAAAATAAAGAGAATGAAGTTAATTATGAATTATGTTTAAGTCACCTCAATTTACATTTGCCACATGGATAGCTTTGTAAGCTATGTGGAAAAATTGTATTTTGAATTTATTTATTTTTTATATGAGTGTAGGAATGAAGCAGATTAAAATGACATCCTTATCGTTGAGCCTGTTTTACTCCGTCGAATATTTCTTAAGATTTCCCTTGCTGTCAAAATAATAATCGTCATTTAAATGTTTGTCAACATAATTTCCCTTGCGAGGGTGAAAATTTATGATCTCCCTTTCCTGGAGTTTTATATTTAATTATTTAATAATTATCAATTTTTAGTCTATTAAAAAAGTCTTTTTCTTCCATCTCTTTCACTTCACCCGGTTTCATATTTCCCAAATCTAAATCTTCAATGGATATCCTTATCAACCTCAGGCAACGATGACGAACTGCAGCAACCATCTTTCTTACCTGGTGATATTTGCCTTCGGTTAGTGTAATGCTGAGCCATGTACTTATTAAGTCATTGCTTAATTTTCGTCCAGAAGAAAATAAGTTCCGGGGCTCAGGAATAATCATCACGTCTACCGGCGTGGAAACATAATTTACTCCTCCCTTAACCCGGAAAGAAGTCCCGCGTTGCAATTGCAGCAGGCTCTCTGTAGTTACTAGATTTTTTACTTGCACGAGGTAGGTACGTTTATGGGGTGATTCATCCTGGAACAATAACCTGGTAACTTTCTTATTTGTTGTTAGGATCAGCAATCCTTCTGAAGCGGCATCCAGTCTGCCAACTGCGTGTATGCCTTCAGGAAAGGAATAATCAAGATTGCCAAGTAGCCGGACATTATGCGGGCTTATAAACTGGGAAACCATATCATATGGTTTGTTTAATATAAAATAACGTGGAGGAACCAGATTCATGTTTAATTTTCTATGAATTAATTACGAGGAAATACATGTTAAGCTCTATACTTTGCCCGGAAAAAATACAATTTAGCTGAATCAGTTTAATCTTAAAAATAGTTTGAGTAACTCATCATGTATTAACCCATTTTGATGAATGACTTATGATCTATGTTGAATGGGTTGAAACCATTTCTTCTTTATTTCTTCCATGAGTTTTGAACCCTTTACAAAAGACTTCATGGTAAATTATCGAATAGAAAATATTGAGGCAGTTGTAGAACAACTTATTAAAGCCGGAGTTGTAAT
>JBKJPO010000364.1:0-8780 GCA_046595095.1 Chitinophagaceae bacterium | reverse complement strand
CCAGCTTATATTCCCCGACAATATTAGCTACACCGGTGCCTCCGCTACCAGCCATGTTATTGGCCCCGTAAGCAAAACTGGCGATGATGTTTTTATATTCCCCGTGGGTGGGCCTGTATCACTTAACACTGTAAGGATGAGTGCCCCCGTGGGGGTAACCAGCCGTTTCCTTGCCGAGTATAAACCTCAGAACCCCACGATTGATGGATTTAATACCGCCAGCAAGGCAGGCAGTTTTGGCGCTGCCCTCATCAGCAATGCAGGATATTGGGATGTTCAAAGACTGAGTGGTGTTACCAATGTGACACTTAGCCTTGGCTTTAGCACCAATCCTTACGAAGAATATCCTGTACTTGCAAACTTAAAAGTGGCCCACTGGAATGGCGCCCAATGGGACGACCACGGCAATGGCGGCACCACAGGCACAGCTGCCAGCGGAACAGTGGTAAACTCGGTACCCATTACCAGCTTTAGCCCGTTTGCGATTGCGGGAGTTATACCAACCTACTTATTTTCTTTTGGCCAGCCGGGCCCCGGGCCGGATGGCTCGCCTATTAAACTGAAAGGCGTTGGTGGCTATCCTTCATATACTGTAAAGCAATTACCCGGTGGGGATTATACATCTGATAGTATTTTTTTGGTGGCCAATGGCAGCACCACAAGCTTCAGGCTAAAAGATTTGTATGGGGTAGAAAAAGACACCACCATTACCGCACCAGCCAGCCCTGTTAATTATGTCTCCACTAATGGCACCGGCACAGTAAACTTCACCGGGTGGCGGCATTTTGTTTATATGCTGGATGCAGGCAACAACATGATGGGAGCCATTAAGGACAACGACCTGACGCTGGGCAATACCACCATGAACACTTATTTCTCTACGGCTAATGTAGCTACATCGCCCAACGGTAATATTTACCTTAAGCGTAGTTTTAGAATAACCACCCAGTTTGCTCCGGCAGGTACCAAAAGGATCAGGTTTTATATCACCAAAACTGAGTTTAACGACCTAATGGCGGCCGACCCCACCAGTTTCCCGGGGGGTATCAACAGCCTTACCATAACCAGGTACACTGGTCCGATGGAAGACAGTTTGTTCAACCCTCAAGCGGGTGGCAATGCGATCATCATAGCCAACAGTGCTATAACAATTGTAGATATAGGCACCCTGTATTCATTAGATATAGATGTAAACGGCTTCAGCGGTTTTTATATAGGCGGCAACAATATGAACCTGAACCTTTGCAGCGGATCTAATATCAGTTTGCCCAGCAATATCAGCGGTGGCAGCTATCAATGGCAGGTTGATAATGGCGGCGGCTTTACAAACCTATCTAACGACGCAATTTATAGCGGAGTGACGACCAGCGCTCTCACCATTACTAACGCGCCGGGGACGATTTACGGTTACAAATACAGGGCTTTGGTAAACGGCGTTACCCCCAGCCAGGTATATACCATAAAACTAAACATCAGTTGGACCGGCACCGTAAGTACCGCCTGGGAAAATGTAGCCAACTGGAGTTGTGGTGCATTACCGAACGACAATACCGATGTAATTATTAATGGCGGAAAGCCTAATTTTCCGCAGCTTAATTCTAATGCTACCATAAGAACAATGAGGATAAACTTCGGTGCAACGGTTACCTTTAAAACAGGGTTTAATCTAACGGTGAAGAAGTAAAAAATATTTTAATCTACAGTTTGCAGGAGCCGAAAATTTTCGGCTCCTGCAAACAAACGAACAAAAAAGTCACATGGGTATTCAGCAATCCAGGCTGGACTAAATGAATAATATACCAGTCTTTTATATCCCAATTGCAAATGCCTAAAGAATCGCTACATTAATTTGAGTATTCTACGCCGTGCTTAAAAAAGATTATTTTGTTTCAATTAAAATTAAAAGTGAAACTTTTAAAACGCATTGTATGAAAAAAATATCCTTTTAGGGTGCATCGTACTACTTAACTGCATTGGGTTCTCCAATGCACAAACGCTGGTGGCCAGCTACCCTTTTAAGGGCAATGCCTTAGATGTAAGCGGCACCGGTAACCATGGCACTGTTAATGGAAACGTAACGCTTAGTTTAATCATGAAAATCAGGCAAATCACAAAAACATGGTTCAAAAACTTGTAGATTGGCTTAGCCGTGTAATTCAAAAGAAAGATTGTCTGAACTATGATTAGTTTAATCATGAAAATCATGAAAATCACAAAATCATGGTTCAAAAACTTGTAGATTGGCAGCTTAGCCGTGAAATTCAAAAGAACGATTGTCTGAACTATGATTAGTTAATAATGAAAATCAGGCAAATCACAAATCATTGGTTCAAAAACTTGTCATTTCAATAAAAACTGCACATCCGGATCAGCCTGCAAATTATTCATCTGCCTCAAAATCCATGGATACTTCGCGGCCACATATTTAGACAATGGTTTCACTGTATATCTTTTTGGATTTGGCAGACATGCCGCTATCATTGCCGCTTCAGATCTTGATAAATCTTTCGCTGATTTATTGAAGTAGCTTCTGGAAGCCGCTTCTACCCCAAAAATCCCATTACCCATCTCTGCAACATTTAGATAGGTTTCCAATATTCTCCTTTTACCCCAAACATTCTCAATAAGAAAAGTAAAATATACTTCAAGTCCTTTTCTGAAATAGCCACCACCCTGCCAGAGAAAAACATTCTTGGCTACCTGCTGGCTTATAGTGCTGGCTCCTCTCAATGATTTGCTTTTCTGATTATGCTTTCTTGCCTTTTCAATACTCTTAAAGTCAAATCCATTATGATCCATAAATAACTGGTCTTCTGCTGCGATTATAGCCAGGCGGATATTTGGGCTCATTTTTTCGAGGCTTACATAATCCCGCTTCAGGCCATTGCCACTAACGGCACTGACTAACTGTGTAATTGTAACCGGGGGATTGAGCCATTTACAAATCAACATGTAAAATAATGAGGAGAATATACAGAATAAAAAGATCCGTTTTAGGATCAGCCACGGGGTCTTCTTCTTTTTTTTCTGAGCCATCGGAGGAGTTCAATTTGTAAGATAACTATGCCGGATTATTTAACCTGGATGTAATCGAGAGTATATTTTTTTCCGATTCTAAGATCATTTGAATTGCTCCTGACCAGTATGTAACCGACGGCTGCCAGCCCTGCACATGCAGCAACAAATTCCGGTCTTGCATAATACCTGGAATCTTTTTTTGTGACTAGCCAGGAGCCAGCACCCAATATGGTTAGGAGTGAACCGGTACCCAGCAACGATGCACCCGTTGTGCCCCAGTTAAAACCATGTTTTCTTAGAGCTATCGATAGTAGCTCTTTGTAATGGAAGGTGAGACGGTACACGGCAAACGTGTCAAGTACAAAAACACCAAGCCGGGTTGGCATTCTACGAATATCAAATTGTAGAAGAAAAATTGAATCCTGTTTAATTTTTTCGACTCGACCCCCATAAGATCCACTGCTGGTTGTGAAAGCAATTGGCATACCTGCAAAGAATGATTTTTCTGTGCGATTCCTTTTTTTCAAAACCAAAAAATCAGAATTCTGAGAAAAAGTCACAAATGCAAAAGGCAGTAAGAGAAAAGTAAAAAAAAATATTTTCACGGAAAAAACTTTCATCAGACTGATTGATTTATTTTCAACAACATGTAGGCATGATTTATCTCAACCAATCCTTATCTAAAAAAATTCACAACTATAACTCAGTTCACTTTTACATAAAACAAAACCCCCACCAACAAAGCCGCGCCAAAGCTAAGCAGTATAAGTCCTGAAATCTTATTGATAAGCCGAATGTTTTTTAGCGTAAGCTTCGATCGCAATCTACCCGCAAGGATTACTTTGAAAATATCTGCAGTGATATTTACAGCGAGGCATGTTGAAAAAATAACAACGCGTTCAAAAAAACTATGGGTAAGTGCAAGGGCAGTGGCAGATGTGAGCCAAAAAGCCATCACTGCCGGGTTGAGTGTATTTATTAGAAATCCTGCAAAAGTAATTTTGGCATAATGATGTGTTCTCAGTTGAGGCATATCTACATCCTGAGGATGGAGATGGATCTTTTTAAAAAACAGGTAGAAAATTCCCATACTTATCAGGAAGAGACTACCGGTTACGCCTATAGTACGTTTAAATTCAAGAAGATTACTCACAAGTTCTGAGAAGACGTTTCCTATAACGATCCAAAGGACATCGCTGAACCATACCCCCGCAACAAATGCAAATCCTCCCGGCTTTCCGTTATTGATACTTTGCTTAATGACTGTAAAAATCACTGGCCCAACTGAGATAGCCAGCAATAAACCAATAGCCAGTCCTTGTAACAAAGCTTCAAACATTCATTCAATCGATTTTGCCTGAATAACAAATATAAGGTTAGAAAAACTAAACACATAAGCCCATAGCACATAGCAGAACTATGTATAAATGAACGTATGTGTTTAAATCAATTGAACTTTATTTGACCAACAGCCCGGCCAGGTATTTTTTCCAATCCTCGAACATTTTACCTTTCAATACCCTCGGAAATTTATGCTGCCCACCAAGCTTGCCTTTCATCTTCAGGAAATTCATAAATGCATTTTCACTTAGCACTTCCACAAAAATTTCTTTCAGCGCATGTTTTCTTTCCACCTCATAATCATCATTGAGCTCTTTTAGCTTCTCGTCTATTCTAACCTTAAGTTCTTCAGAATTTACTTTATCATCAGTCGCGATATACCATTGATGAGCAAAGAAAGTGCCATATGGAATCCCGGCAACCGTAAATTCCGGTATGGAAATATTAAGGTCTTCACTAACAAGCTGGATAGCTTTCGTCATATTATCCACACTCAGGTGCTCCCCAACGAGGCTTAAATAATGTTTCGTACGCCCGGTGATAATGATCTCGCTTTTTTCGATATCTACAAACTTTATGGTGTCGCCAATCAGGTATCTCCATGTGCCGGCATTAGTGCTGATGAGTATGGCATAATCTCTACCTTCCTCCACTTCATGTATCATGTATGCGGCAGGGTTATCTACCATGTTTCCTTCGCTGTCAAAATTTTCATCATCGAATGGTACAAATTCGAAGAAGATATTATTATTAATTGCAAGGTGCATACCCTTTGCATCCTGCCTGTTCTGGTATGCAAGAAATCCTTCGCTGGCGAGGTAGGTTTCTATGTATGTGATAGGCTTGCCAAGTAATCTTGAAATGCCTTTTTTATAGGGCTCAAGTGCAACGCCACCATGCACGAAGAAGGCGAAGTTTGGCCATATCTCGTGTATGTTTTTCAGGTTGTAGCGTTCAATGATTTTCTCCACACAAAGTTGTATCCATGCCGGCACTCCAACCAGGAATGCAATATCCCAGGTAGGTGCTTTTTCAACAATTTCATCAAGTTTAGTAGCCCAGTCTTTTACTCTCGCAATCTTTTTCCCCGGTTTGTATAAGCCCTGGAACCAAAAGGGAATATTTTTAGCCTGGATACCGCTTAGGTCACCAGCATAATATGTGGCACATTTTTGTAACTGCGTGCTTCCTCCCAGCATCAGCCAGCCCTTACTCACCGAAGATTTTGGAACCTTTGAATAACTTGCCAGGCTAATCAATTGCCTAATACTTGTGATTGTATTGGCGCGGATTAGTTCTTTAGTGATAGGGATATACTTGCTTGAAGATTCACTTGTGCCACTACTCAGGGCGAAAAATTTTATAACACCTGGCCAACATACATCTGGAATTCCTTCAAGTGTTCGATGCCACCATGATTCATAAATCTTATTGTAATTGAAAGTTGGGACAAGTTGTTGAAACGTTTTTCCTGCATGTCTGCTCAATAGAATTTCATCAAACTTATATTCCTGGCCAAACTCTGTGAACCTCGCTTTACGAAGTAGCTTCTTTAGCACCTTCAATTGTTGCCTCTTTGGACTGCTTACCGGAAGTTTGAGGGCACGGGCAATCGTAGGAGGAAGTGTAAGATTGAGTAAGAAGGCCATGCAAGTCAATGATTAAAGCAGACAAACTTAATCTTTTGTTCCCCTAAGTCACTATTATTTTGCCTAAATGTGTTAATTGGTAAAGCCTTTGCAGGTGTTTACCAAATGCCATTAGCTGGCTTATTGAGCATTGATTTATTGAGCTTCATTATCGATTATTCTGGAATGTTGAGATAAACACTCAATATTCCATCTCAATTATCAAGTTCAGGTTGAAGCCTTTCAAACATGCGATTACGTGCCTTGCTAAAATTAAAAAACAAGTAGTTTTGCAAAAATTAAACAAATTAAACACTATATGAAGAAATGTATTTTATCGATCGTACTATCGATCACATTATTTGGGGCCCGTGCCGATGAAGGGATGTGGCTGCCCATGTTGCTTGGCGAGCAGGTTTACCAGGACATGGTGAAGAAGGGGTTGAAACTTACAAAGGAGCAATTGTACAGCATTAATAAAGCCTCCATAAAAGACGCGATCATTATTTTTGGAAACGGTTGTACAGGTGAGATTGTAAGTAATGAGGGCCTCATTTTTACTAACCACCACTGCGGGTATGGCGCGATAGCTACTGCAAGCTCGGTTGATCATAATTATTTAAGGGATGGTTTTTATGCTTACAGCAAAGACCAGGAGATCAAGACAAATCTCACCGTACAATTTCTCGACAGGATAGAAGATGTTACTCAACAAATGGAAGCAGGACTAAAAGGGCTTAGTTGGGCCGACAGGGTAAAGAAATTGACAGAGGTCCAAAAAATGATTACTGATAAGCTGGCTGATAATACCACTGGCACCGAGGCAAGGATCTTCAGCATGTTTAAAGGCAACCAATATATTATGTATGTTTTTAAAAGATTCCGAGATATTCGGTTAGTGGGAACTCCTCCCGAAAGTATTGGAAAGTATGGGGGCGATACCGACAATTGGGAATGGCCAAGACATACAGGCGATTTTTCTGTGTTCCGTGTATATGGAGCAAAAGATGGGAAGCCCGCAGATTACAGTTCAGCAAATATTCCATTGAAACCAAAATGGTTTTTGCCTGTTTCTTTAAAGGGATTTAAAGATGGGGATTATGCAATGATCTATGGTTATCCCGGCGGAACCAATCGTTACGAAACATCTTATGGGGTAAAATTGAAAACTGAAATTGAAAATCCTTCACTTGTTGAATTAAGAGACATGCGCCTCAAATATATGCATGAGCAAATGATCAAAGATCCTGCGGTTAAATTGAAACTTTCATCGGATTATGCAACCATTGCAAATTATTGGAAGTTCTTCGACGGTGAGTCAAAACAGCTTACAAAATTCAGGACCTATGAAGCCAAACAGGAATCTGAAAAAGCATATACTGCCTGGGCAAAAGGAAAACCCGAGTATGAGAATCTCTTCAGTGAATATGCAAAAAATTATGAAACCTGGCGTCCCTATTCCCGTCATCGTCAATACATAAACGAGGGTGTTTTGGGTTCAACCCTTGCAGCTTATGCCTCAACTCTTCAACAGGTTGAAAATGCATTATTAAAAGAAAAAGGCAGCGCTGATGTTAAAAATGCACTTGAAGCAGCAAGCAAAGCCAGGAAAAATTTAATGGAGGCAATTGACCGCCCAAGTGATGAAAAGATACTTGCAGCTGTTGCTATGATGTATTACAATAACATCGATAAGAATCAGCACCCGCCCGGATTTTATGAAGGTCTCAAATCAAATTACGGAAACCTGGAAGATGAAGCAACGTACAAAGCATGGGCAAAAAAAGTATACAATAACACCATAATAATGAATAATGCCAAATGGGAAGCGTTTGTCGCTAATCCGGATGCGACGATTCTTCAAAATGATCCGGCTTATGCATACGCCTCAGCATTTGTTAAGAATTATACTTCAAAGTATAGCAGTGGTTACACTGATTTTGTGAATAAAAACAATGAATTGGGCCGGTCATATATGAAAGGTTTCATGGAAAAGAATCCTGCGGCAGTAAAGAAGATGTATCCAGACGGCAACTCCAGCATGAGGGTTAGTTACGGCAATGTAAAAAGCTATGCTCCAAGAGATGGCGTGAAGTATGATTTTGTAACCACAATGAAAGGGGTTATGGAAAAATATGTTCCCGGAGACTATGAGTTTGACTTGCCTGCAAAATACATTGAATTGGTAAAGAAGAAAGATTTTGGCCAATACATTGATAAATCCAGGAATGATCTTGTTGTAGGATTTATTACAACCAATGATATCACCGGAGGTAATTCCGGTTCACCTGTAATCGATGGTTCTGGAAATTTAATAGGACTTGCATTTGATGGTAATTATGAAGCATTAAGCCATAAGCTGGCATTTGACAAAGACCTCAATCGTACGATCAATGTTGATGTACGCTATGTACTTTGGTGTATTGATAAGCTTGGCGGGGCAAGCAATTTAATTAAGGAATTGAAGATCGTTAGATAATAGGGAAAGTGTTGAAAACATAAAAAAGGCCTGTCAAAATTTACTTTGACAGGCCTTTTTAACGTCTGGTATTTAATTCTCCAATTTTGCCACATCCCGGTTATTCTTCTTAACCCAATACCGGAATTTTTTTAAGTCTTCTTCTTTATTTGCCCCGATCTGTTGTAAAAGTTTTTTTATTTTGGCATGCCTTGTTTGTTTATTAGCCATTTTAGAAACTGCTATCGATCCCTCCTGGTATGGTATCATCACCGCTATAAAATCTTTATCAAGTTCTCCTGAAGCAAGCGCCATTTGCATCTTATCTACAATCG